>NZ_JBEAKW010000002.1:0-226985 GCF_040065795.1 Klebsiella sp. JB_Kp004
CCACAAAGTGGCGAGTCATCCTCTATCACCGACCAAATTCAAAAAGCCTGCTCAATGAGCAGGCTTTTTTGCATCTGTAGCCTGTGAGGATGAGAACCTCCGGGGGCAGGAGGTTCGACTCGAGCGCAGCGAGAGAACGTTGCGTCAGCAACGGCCCGCAGGGCGAGCCACAAAGTGGCGAGTCATCCTCTATCACCGACCAAATTCAAAAAGCCTGCTCAACGAGCAGGCTTTTTTGCATCTGTAGCCTGTGAGGATGAGAACCTCCGGGGCAGGAGGTTCGACTTGTGTTCCGTAGGCCCGCGCAAGCGCAGCGCCGCCGGGCATCATCAGTGGCTACTGGACAAAACCCCATCAAAATCACAAAAAACGTCTTTATCCCCATTTCCAGCCAGCTGTTCGCTATTTTGTGACATCTTCCATTGCATTTTTTTATCGATGAACAGATCTTTTTTCGCGAAGCTTATGGCTAAATGCAGCATTTTCCGCTGTGCGTTTTAACGTTCACGCTATTAATCGCTCACATATTGGTCACATAGTAAGAAATTTTTCTCATTTGCTGGCATTGTTTCCCACTGGGTGTCGCACCTTAATAAGGTCTTTATTCTGCATATTCGCCTGTAGCATAAATTTCTCTGCTGAAAATAGCGTCTTGAAGTTTTTTTAATCTTTGCCTGCCGTTTCTCACGCTGGATGTAAAACCCGGCTGGCTGTATTGACGTTTCCCCATTCTGTTGACAGATTGTAGGGCATGAGGGGCATTTCATGGAGAATCCGTACTGCAACTCAGTCGTTTTTGCGAAAGGAATCCCCATCTCTCTCTACGCCTTCGGGCACCACCGACCGGACCGGGTATATTCTAAATAGTTCGCGCTGCGGGAAGGCGGCAAGTTTGTGAATCCCCAGGAACATAGATAACGATGTGACTGGAATAATCGAGCGCAGCCAACGCATCCGTGGTTCGAAATATGACGAATAAAAATAAATAAAGGTCTGGCGGATATATGCAAACAACATCACAGTTTTGGAGCAGAATAATGAGTATTTCCTTGAAGAAATCAGGGATGCTGAAGCTTGGTCTGAGCCTGGTCGCCATGACCGTCGCCGCCAGCGTGCAAGCGAAAACCCTGGTTTATTGTTCAGAAGGCTCGCCGGAAGGCTTTAACCCACAGCTCTTCACCTCTGGCACCACCTATGACGCCAGTTCCGTACCCATCTACAACCGCCTGGTCGAATTCAAAACCGGTACGACGGAAGTTATTCCGGGACTGGCTGAGAAATGGGAAGTTAGTGCGGACGGTAAAACCTATACTTTCCACCTGCGTCAGGGCGTGAAGTGGCAGGATAATAAAGACTTTAAGCCAACCCGTGACCTGAACGCCGATGACGTGGTGTTCTCCTTCGATCGTCAGAAGAATACCAATAACCCGTACCATAAAGTTTCTGGCGGCAGCTATGAATACTTTGAAGGGATGGGATTACCAGACCTGATTAGCGAAGTGAAGAAAGTGGACGATAAAACCGTCCAGTTCGTCCTGACCCGCCCGGAAGCGCCGTTCCTCGCTGACCTGGCCATGGACTTCGCTTCCATTCTCTCTAAAGAGTATGCCGACAACATGCTGAAAGCCGGCACGCCGGAAAAAGTAGACCTCAATCCTATCGGTACCGGTCCATTCCAGCTGCTGCAGTACCAGAAAGATTCCCGCATTCTGTATAAAGCCTTCCCGGGCTACTGGGGCACCAAGCCGAAGATCGATCGTCTGGTCTTCTCCATCACCCCGGATGCCTCCGTGCGCTACGCCAAGCTGCAGAAAAATGAGTGCCAGGTGATGCCGTATCCTAACCCGGCGGACATCGCGCGCATGAAGGAAGATAAAAACATTACCCTGCTGGAACAGCCGGGTCTGAACGTCGGTTATCTCTCCTTCAACACCGAGAAGAAACCGCTGGACGAGGTGAAAGTTCGTCAGGCGCTGACCTACGCGGTTAACAAAGAAGCGATCATCAAAGCGGTTTACCAGGGCGCAGGCCAGGCGGCGAAGAACCTGATCCCGCCGACCATGTGGGGCTATAACGACGACGTCAAAGACTACACCTACGATCCGGAGAAGGCGAAGCAACTGCTGAAAGAAGCGGGCCTGGAAAAAGGCTTCACTATCGACCTGTGGGCGATGCCGGTACAGCGTCCGTATAACCCGAACGCCCGCCGTATGGCGGAGATGATCCAGGCCGACTGGGCCAAGATTGGCGTCCAGGCCAAGATCGTCACCTACGAGTGGGGCGAGTATCTGAAACGCGCGAAAGCGGGCGAGCACCAGACCGTCATGATGGGCTGGACCGGCGACAACGGGGATCCGGATAACTTCTTCGCGACCCTGTTCAGCTGCGCCGCGGCGAAAGACGGCTCCAACTACTCGCGCTGGTGCTATAAGCCGTTTGAAGATCTGATTCAGCCGGCCCGCGCCACCGACGACCACAACAAGCGTATTGAACTGTACAAACAGGCTCAGGTAGTGATGCATGACCAGGCTCCGGCGCTGATCATCGCTCACTCCACCGTTTACGAGCCAGTGCGTAAAGAAGTCAAAGGCTATGTGGTGGATCCGCTGGGTAAACACCACTTCGATAACGTCTCTGTCGAATAATAAGCACGATGCCTGACCCCCTCTCCCCGCGTGGGAGAGGTGGGGGGCGTATTCCCGCTATTCCGGGGAATGCTTTTGTGAGCAATACAGACGCCCTGTCGCCAGGCGGGGCGTCACTAGAGAGAATCCGGGTTATGTTGCAGTTTATTCTCCGACGTCTGGGACTTGTCATCCCGACATTTATCGGTATCACCCTTCTCACCTTTGCCTTCGTCCATATGATCCCCGGCGATCCGGTGATGATTATGGCGGGCGAACGTGGTATTTCCCCCGAACGTCACGCGCAGCTGCTGGCCGAAATGGGCCTTGATAAGCCGCTGTGGCAGCAATATGCCCACTATATCTGGGGCGTGCTGCACGGCGATTTAGGCATCTCGCTGAAAAGCCGCATTCCCGTGTGGCAGGAGTTTGTCCCACGCTTTAAAGCCACCCTTGAGCTGGGCGTCTGCGCGATGATCTTCGCCGTCGCCGTCGGCATTCCGGTGGGCGTGCTGGCTGCGGTAAAACGCGGCTCCATCTTTGACCACACCGCGGTGGGCCTGGCGCTGACCGGCTACTCGATGCCTATCTTCTGGTGGGGGATGATGTTGATTATGCTGGTTTCGGTACAGCTGAACCTGACGCCGGTCTCCGGGCGCATCAGCGATACGGTGTTCCTTGACGATACCCTGCCGCTGACCGGCTTTATGCTGATCGACACCGCCATCTGGGGCGAGCAGGGCGACTTTATTGACGCCTTAATGCATATGATCCTGCCCGCCATCGTGCTGGGCACCATTCCGCTGGCGGTGATCGTGCGTATGACCCGGTCGTCGATGCTGGAAGTGCTCGGCGAAGACTACATCCGTACCGCGCGCGCCAAAGGCCTGACCCGGATGCGGGTGATTGTGATCCACGCGCTGCGTAACGCGATGCTGCCGGTGGTCACGGTGATTGGCCTGCAGGTGGGCACGCTGCTGGCGGGCGCCATCCTGACGGAAACCATTTTCTCATGGCCTGGTTTAGGCCGCTGGCTGATCGACGCGCTGCAGCGTCGCGATTATCCGGTGGTGCAGGGCGGGGTGCTGCTGGTGGCGACGATGATTATCCTCGTCAACCTGCTGGTCGACCTGCTGTACGGCGTGGTGAACCCGCGTATCCGGCATAAGAAGTAAGGGGCCATCATGTCACAAGTTACTGAAAATAAAGTTATCACTGCGCCGGTGCCCATGACCCCGCTGCAGGAGTTCTGGCACTATTTCAAGCGCAATAAAGGGGCGGTGGTTGGTCTGGTGTACGTGGCGGTGATGATCATTATCGCCGTGTTCGCCAACTTCCTCGCCCCGTATAACCCGGCGGATCAGTTCCGTGATTCGCTGCTGGCGCCCCCGTTCTGGCAGGAGGGCGGCAGCCTGGCGCATCTGCTCGGCACCGACGACGTGGGCCGCGATATTCTGTCTCGCCTGATGTATGGCGCGCGCCTGTCGCTGTTGGTGGGCTGCCTGGTGGTGGTCCTGTCGCTGATCCTTGGCGTGGTGCTCGGCCTGGTGGCGGGCTATTTCGGCGGGGTGGTGGATTCGGTCATCATGCGCGTCGTCGATATTATGCTGGCGCTGCCGAGTCTGCTGCTGGCGCTGGTGCTGGTGGCTATCTTCGGGCCCTCCATCGTTAACGCCTCGCTGGCGCTCACCTTCGTGGCGCTCCCGCACTATGTGCGTCTGACGCGCGCGGCGGTGCTGGTGGAGGTCAACCGCGACTACGTGACCGCCTCCCGCGTGGCGGGCGCCGGGGCGATGCGCCAGATGTTCGTCAATATTCTGCCTAACTGTCTCGCGCCGCTGATCGTTCAGGCGTCGCTGGGCTTCTCTAACGCCATTCTCGACATGGCCGCGCTGGGGTTCCTCGGCATGGGCGCGCAGCCGCCGACGCCGGAGTGGGGCACCATGCTCTCCGACGTATTGCAGTTCGCACAGAGCGCCTGGTGGGTGGTGACCTTCCCGGGCGTGGCGATCCTGCTGACGGTGCTGGCATTTAACCTGATGGGTGACGGTCTGCGTGACGCGCTCGATCCCAAACTGAAGCAGTAAGAGGTTCGAGATGGCGTTATTGAATGTAGATAAATTATCGGTGCATTTCGGCGATGAAAACGCGCCGTTCCGCGCCGTGGACCGCATCAGCTATAGCGTGAAGCAGGGCGAAGTGGTCGGCATCGTCGGGGAGTCTGGATCCGGTAAATCCGTCAGCTCGCTGGCGATTATGGGCCTGATTGATTACCCCGGCCGGGTGATGGCGGACAAACTGGAGTTTAACGGCCGCGATCTGCAGCGCATCTCTGAAAAAGAGCGGCGCCAGCTGGTGGGGGCGGAGGTGGCGATGATCTTCCAGGATCCGATGACCAGCCTCAATCCGTGCTATACCGTCGGCTACCAGATTATGGAAGCGATTAAAGTCCATCAGGGCGGCAACAAGCAAACCCGCCGCCAGCGGGCCATCGACCTGCTGAACCTGGTGGGCATTCCCGATCCGGCGTCGCGGCTGGACGTCTATCCGCATCAGCTTTCCGGCGGGATGAGCCAGCGCGTGATGATCGCGATGGCGATTGCCTGTCGGCCAAAACTGCTGATTGCCGATGAACCGACCACCGCGCTGGACGTGACCATTCAGGCGCAGATCATCGAGCTGCTGCTGGATCTGCAGCAGCAGGAGAATATGGCGCTGGTGCTGATCACCCACGACCTGGCGCTGGTGGCTGAGGCCGCGCATAAAATTATCGTTATGTATGCCGGTCAGGTGGTGGAGACTGGCGATGCGAAGGATATTTTCCGCGCGCCGCGCCATCCATACACCCAGGCGCTGCTGCGCGCGCTGCCGGAGTTCGCCCAGGATAAAGCGCGTCTGGCGTCGCTGCCGGGCGTGGTGCCGGGGAAATATGACCGTCCCAACGGCTGCCTGCTGAACCCGCGCTGCCCCTATGCTACTGATAAATGTCGTAGCGAAGAGCCGGCGCTCGCGGATCTCACTGGCGGCCGCCAGTCTAAATGTCACTACCCACTCGATGATGCCGGGAGGCCTGGATTATGAGTACGCAAAAGGCCGCCACGCCACAACCGCTGTTGCAGGCCATTGATCTGAAAAAACACTACCCGGTGAAGAAGGGGTTATTCGCCCCGGAACGGCTGGTGAAGGCGCTGGACGGCGTCTCCTTTACCCTTGAGCGCGGTAAAACGCTGGCGGTGGTGGGGGAGTCGGGCTGCGGTAAATCGACCCTCGGTCGTCTGCTGACGATGATTGAAATTCCCACCGGCGGCGAGCTCTATTATCAGGGGCAGGATCTGCTTAAGCACGACCCGCAGGCGCAGAAGCTGCGGCGGCAAAAAATCCAGATTGTGTTCCAGAACCCCTACGGTTCTCTGAACCCGCGTAAAAAAGTGGGGCAGATTCTGGAAGAGCCGCTGCTGATTAACAGCAGCCTGAGCAAAGAGCAGCGCCGCGAAAAAGCGCTGGCGATGATGGCGAAAGTGGGCCTGAAAACAGAGCATTACGATCGCTACCCGCATATGTTCTCCGGCGGTCAGCGCCAGCGTATCGCCATTGCCCGCGGGCTGATGCTCGATCCGGACGTGGTGATTGCCGATGAGCCGGTCTCCGCGCTGGACGTTTCGGTACGCGCTCAGGTGCTGAACCTGATGATGGATCTGCAGCAGGATTTAGGGCTGTCCTACGTGTTTATCTCCCACGACCTGTCGGTCGTCGAGCATATCGCTGATGAAGTGATGGTGATGTATCTCGGCCGCTGCGTGGAGAAGGGCACCAAGGAGCAGATCTTTAACAATCCGCGTCATCCATACACCCAGGCGCTGTTGTCGGCGACGCCGCGTCTGAACCCGGACGACCGTCGCGAGCGGATTAAGCTGACCGGCGAGCTGCCGAGCCCGCTGAATCCGCCGCCGGGCTGCGCCTTCAACGCGCGCTGCCGCCGGCGCTTCGGCCCCTGCACCCAGCTTCAGCCGCAGCTGAAGGATTACGGCGGCCAGCTGGTGGCCTGCTTTGCCGTCGACCAGGATGAGAATCCGCAACAGCCCCACGCCTGATGGCACGCTCCCGGTCCGATGACCGGGAGCTTCTCTCCCGCCGGAGATGAAATCCGACGATATCGCCTTTTATCGCAGTGAATGCCATGCTCTCGGAGCATTCTTCGTCGATTATCCGAAAAAATAAGACTTTCAGTCCATTTTTATAGAATTAAAGAGAAATTAAAATGGTTCAGGTTTATTCTTTCGCTTATCTGACGCTATGATTCTATCATCGCGAAATACCTTTATATAAAAACGAATGGGAAGCGCGGTGGTTGCGGGGCTTGAGGATGTACGCATACCTAAAAAATGGGGCTATTCTTCTCAAAGGGAAATGTTAGTGTAGCGATACTTCTGCCGTGGAATCACACCGAAAATCAAAATCTAAACTATTATAACCCTGTCAATCGTGTGTATTGGTACGTCTCCACCGGCGCTTTTTCTGCCATACCAGAGACGTCACGATATTTTAAATATACTCAGAAAATAACAACAAACTTAATATGAAATTTTTAAAATCATGAGGTTATCAATGAACCATTATGATGATCTGCAGCGCTTTCAGGAAAAAACGCGGACGCAAAACCTCAACTTTCAGGATCTTTCATCGCAAGCCGCCACGCGGGAGCATGGAGACTGGGCGATCCTCAATCAGCTCAATCCCGGTGCAGAGAAACCCTCTTCCCTGGCGCTGGGAGGCTCGGTCTCCGCGCCGTTGCCGCAGTCGGTGCCTGCAGATCTGTTCCGCCAGGTAGAGGCGGCCGTAGCAGTGGCGCCAGCCTCTGATCCTGTTGCGTCTGCCGCGCCAGCGGCCCCGCAGCCGGTCGTGGAGACCGCCGCAGCCGCGCCGGAGCCGGTCAGGCAGGAGCCTGCGGTGGCCCCTGCGCCTCCCATCCCGGCGCCTGAACCGGCAATGGCTCCGCCGCCGAGAATGGCCCCCCGACCCGCGCCCGCCGCCGAGAACTATGCCCACCTGTTCGCGACGAAAAGCGCAGAGCCGGTGGCGAAAAATAAAGACCAGCCTTTGAAATCACTTCTGGAAAGGATCGCAACATGCCGTTGATTTGCGTCTGTTCACCGAAAGGTGGCGTAGGGAAAACGACCCTGGCGGCCAATTTAGCCTATTCGCTGGCGCGGACCGGCAGCAAAGTGCTGGCGCTGGATTTTGATGTCCAGAACGCGCTGCGTTTGCATTTTGGCGTGCCGCTGAACGATGAGCGCGGCTATGTGGCGAAGGCGCTGGAGCTGCACGACTGGAGCCAGTGCGTGCTGAGCGCCGGCAGCAACATTTTCGTCCTGCCGTATGGCGAAGTGAGCGAAGCGCAGCGTCAGGCGTTTGATGAGCAGCTGACCCACAATGACCATTTTCTCCAGCGCGGACTGTCCGCACTGCTGAATTATCCCGGACTTATCACCATCGCCGATATGCCGCCAGGGCCTTCGCCGGCGCTAAAGGCGCTGACGGGGCTGGCGGACCTGCATCTGATCCCGCTGCTGGCGGATACCGCCTCGATGTCGACCCTGGCGCACGTGGAAAAACAGCGCCTGACCGGCGCGGCGCTGAATCACAAGCATGGGCACTATTTCGTCATTAACCAAAGCGATAGCCGTCGCCAGGTCAGCCGGGACGTCACCAGCCTGATGGAAGAAAAACTGGGCGAACGACTGCTTGGCATTGTACATCGTGATGAAAGCGTGGTGGAGGCCAATGCGTCGCAGAAGTCGATTCTGGACTTTAACGCCTCCTCGGCAGCGGCCTTCGATATTGAAATTATTGCTAAAAAAATATCTTCGCTGTTGGGTATCCATATTGGCGATGGCACGGTGCACAGCCAGCCACGCATGTCAGGGCTTTAACTTATTGCAGGGCTGCTGAATGAAAAAATCTCTTTTTTGGTTGCTGGCGCTGGTGCTCTCTCCGGTCGCCGTGCTGGTAGTGATCACGCCGATGGACAGCCAGAAGCAGTACATCTTTGGTCTGCTGAGCATTGGTATTCTGTTTCTGATGGGTTTCAGCAAACGGCGCAGCATCTCGGTGATCATGGTCGTCACTTCGCTGCTGATGTCCACCCGTTACATGTATTTTCGCCTCACGCAGACCCTGCACTTCAACTCAGCCATTGAAACCATTCTCGGCATGGGGCTCTTTCTGGCGGAAGTCTATATCTGGGTGATGCTGCTGCTTAACTATCTGCAGACGGTCTGGCCGCTGAAGCGCGGCATTGTTCCGCTGCCGGATGATATGAGCAAGTGGCCGACGGTCGATATCTATATTCCGAGCTATAACGAACCGCTGGAGGTGGTGCGTGACACCGTCCTCGCGGCACAATGTATTGATTATCCAAAAGATAAAATGAAAATCTATCTTCTGGATGACGGTAAGCGCAGCGAGTTTGCCGTGTTCGCCGCCGACGTCGGAGTGGGCTATATTACCCGCAACGACAACAAGCACGCCAAAGCGGGGAACCTCAACCACGCGCTGACCCTGACCCAGGGAGAGCTTATCTGCGTCTTCGACTGCGACCACGTCGCCACGCGCGTGTTTCTGCAGGCCACCGTCGGCGGCTTTCTGAAAGATCCGATGCTGGCGCTGGTGCAGACGCCGCACTACTTCTATTCCCCGGATCCGTTCGAGCGCAACCTCTCCGTCGGGCGCAATATTCCGAACGAAGGGATGCTGTTCTATGGCCCGATTCAGCAGGGCAACGATAACTGGAACGCCACCTTTTTCTGCGGCTCCTGCGCGGTGATCCGCCGCGAGGCGCTGGCGCAGATCGGCGGTTTCGCCGTCGAAACGGTCACCGAGGACGCCCATACGGCGCTCAAGTTCCAGCGCCTTGGGTGGAAATCGGCCTTTCTCGATATTCCGCTGGCGGCTGGCCTCGCCACCGAGCGCCTGGTGGTGCACGTTATCCAGCGTACCCGCTGGGCGCGCGGGATGACGCAGATTTTTCGCGTTGATAACCCGCTGTTTGGCCGCGGGTTGACCTTCCAGCAGCGCTTGTGCTATCTCAGCGCCATGCTCTACTACCAGTTCGCGCTACCGAGGGTGGTGTTTGTCACCGCCCCGCTGGCTTACCTGCTGTTTAACCTCAATATTATTTACTCATCAGCGAGCCTGATCGTCTCTTATGCGCTGCCGCACCTGTTTCTCGCCATCTACGTCGGTTCGCGAATGAACGGCCGCTATCGCTACAGCTTCTGGGGGGAAATCTACGATATTGTGCTGGCTTTCCACCTGGTGCTGCCGACCCTGGTGACGATGATTTTCCCCAAGCGCGGCAAATTCAACGTCACCGATAAGGGCGGCCTGCTGGACGTCGGCTACTTCGATTTCACCGTGGTGCGCCCGCATCTGGTGGTGGCCTGCCTGCTGGCGCTGGGGGTGATCGTCGGCATCGTCCGGGCGATTGGTCATGACTACTTTGGCTCGGACCCCAACGTTATCGCCCTCAACGTCGGATGGGGGATCTACAGTCTGATCTTCCTGCTGGCGGCGATTGCCGTAGCGCGCGAAACGCGGCAGGTGCGGAAAACCATTCGTATCGATGTCGATATTCCGGTGGTGATCCATTACGCCAGCGGCATCGTTTCCCGCAGCCATACCGAGGATCTGTCGATGGGCGGCTGCCGCGTGGTGGCGCCGGATACGCGCCATCTGGAGGATGATATCGAAGAGATTGAGCTGATCCTGCAGTCCGGGGCTATTTCGATCCCGGCGCAGCTGGTCACCTCTGACGAGCGCTTCCTGCGCCTCAAGTTTGATGAAGATATTCCGCTTTCGCGCCGCCGTGAACTGGTGCGCGTGGTGCTGGCCCGCGCGGATGCCTGGATTAATCCGCCGCGCCCGCAGGATAACCCGTTCCGCTCCTTCTTCACCATTTTACGCTGCGTGTTCGAACTGTTCTGGCTGACGTGGAAAACCCGTCGCAGCCAGCGCAATCGGGCAACAGTGGCGAAAACGGCGCAGGAGGATGGCACGTTATGAAGCGATTAACGACGCTGGCGCTGCTGGCAGGGATGCTCTCTGCGCCTGCGCTGCACAGTGAAGAACCGGGCGCCGCCGCCCCGCTGAGCTTCCCGCAGCTCAACGGCGCGGCGGACAGCGAGCCAGGCGACGAACCTCCGGCTGCCTCGCCGGAGGAGGGCGCCTCTCCGGCAGCCCCCGCCACCGACGGCGATGCGGCGGCGACGGCCCCTGCACCGGAGATGCCGGACTTACCCCCGCCGGTGAGCGGTACGGCCGCGCCGGAGGTCATTCCTGTCGCCCCGGTCTGGGGAGGCGACCTGAATCTGGCGCAGATGGGGATGCCGGACGGCATTATCCTCAGCGGCGGTCAGCGGCAGGGGGGCGTCAGCTTTACCCTGCCTTCCGATCAGGTAGTGATCCATTCGCAGCTCAGCCTTGCCGTTCGCGTATCGCCGGAAATGGCGAGCCGCAACGCCACCCTGCAGCTGATGCTCAACGGTCAACCGCTCGGCACCCTGCCGCTGGGCGCTGATGGCGAGGATGTCTCCCATTATCAGCTGGATATCCCGCCCGCGCTGATGGTCTCCAGCAATAATCTGAGCGTGAAGATCAACGATGGCGATACCCTGCAGTGCCAGCGTGACATTCATGATTCGTCGCGGGTCACGGTGCTGCCCACGTCGCATTTCAGCTGGGAAAGCCAGCAGTTGAACATCAGCGATGACCTGAGCCACTTCCCGCGTCCCTTCTTCGACAGCATGCAGATGACACCGGCGGACATCGCCGTTTCCTATGGAGCGAAGCCGTCGGCCGACGTCTTCAGCGCCGCGGCGCTGGTCTCCTCCTGGCTGGGTATCCAGGCGGACTATCGCGGCATCGCCTTCAGCGCGCTGCGCGACCGCCTGCCGGAACGCCATGGCATCGTGATTGGCCATCCGGGCGAGCAGGTGGGCGGTATGACGCTGCCGGAAACCGATAAGCCGCTGCTGCGCATCATCGCCAATCCCGCCAATCCGGCCTATAAGCTGCTGTTGATCGTCGGCAAAAACGATACCGCGCTGCGCATGGCAGCCTGGCGGTTAACCCGCGGTAACTTTGTGCCGCAAACCGCGACGCTGGATGTCGAGCCGCAGACCATCCCGGTTGGCAAAGCGTATGATGCCCCGCGCTGGATCCCCACCGATCGTCCGGTCAGGCTCAGCGAACTGCTGCGTAAGGATCAAAGCCCGACCGTCAGCGGCGTCTGGCATGAACCTTTACGTATCGCCTTCCGCGCCGCCCCGGACCTCTATCTGTGGGATGGCGAGACGATCCCGCTGCAGGTTGGCTACCGCTTCCCGTCGGAAAACTGGATCAATGAGGATAAGTCCCTGCTGAGCGTCACGCTCAATGGCACCTTCCTCAACAACCTGCCGATGAACAAGCAGGGGCCGCTGGAGAAAGTCTGGCGCCACCTCGGCGGGGATGCGCGCCAGGAGCGCTTTACCATCCCGCTGGCCCCCTACCTGATCTACGGCGATAACCAGCTGTCGATGTACTTCAATGTGGTGCCTAAGGACGATGTTCCGTGCCAGGTGCTGCTGAATAACAATATCAAGAGCCGCATCACTGACGACTCCTGGATTGATTTGAGCAAGACGCGACACTTCTCGCTGCTGCCAAACCTCTCCTATTTCGTCGGCGCCTCGTTCCCCTTCTCGCGGCTGGCGGACTATTCGCAAACGACGCTCCTGCTGCCGGCGGAACCGTCTGAGACCCAGGTGGCGACCCTGCTGAATCTGGCCGCGCGCTCCGGGAATGCGACCGGCACCGCGCTGGCGAATAACCGCGTCGTTCTCGGGATGCCCACCGGCGGCGGGGATTTGCAGTCGCTGCGCGAACGTGACGTGCTGGCGGTCACCGCTCTCGATCAGCAGGCCTTCAACCAGAGCCTGCTGGCCGATTCACCCTACCGCCCGGTGGATAATGTGCTGAGCGTCCGCGAGCCCGATCTGTGGCAAAAAGCGCAGCGCCGGCTCACCGGCGACTGGACCTCCGCCAGCCTCGACGCCGATCGCTATTTCTCGTCCAGCAGCGCCTGGCGCGGGTTTATCAGCTATCGTTCGCCGTGGAACCCCGCCCGCCTGGTGGTGGTGGCGATGGCCAGCAATGATGACCAGCTGGCGCGACTGAAAAACGATCTGGACTCGCCGCGCATCAACGCCGGGATCCGTGGCGATACCGCGGTGATCACCAGCGATAACGGGGTGCGCAGTTTCCAGGTGAGTACGCCGTTCCCCAGCGGTCAGATGCCGTGGTACATGATGGCGGTCTGGTATGCCAGCCAGCACTCCGGTTTCCTCGCCCTGCTGGGGCTGATTGCCACCTCGATAATGGGACTGGCGCTGACCGCGATGTTTAAACGTCACGCCCGTAAGCGTCTGGGTTCGGGGGATAACCAATGAAAAGAAAGATAACGATAACGATGAAAAGCTCCCGGCGGCTCACCACATTCTGCCTCACCGGCGCCCTGGCTCTCGGCGCCTCTGGCGGCGCGCTGGCGGCGGGTAACGACGCGGCGCTGCAGGCGCTGTTCGCCCAGGCCAACTATTGGCATGAGAAATCCCACGACGAGCTGGCGATGGAGTCCCTGCAGAAGGTGCTCTCGGTGGATGCCAACAACACCCAGGCGCTGTATCTGATGGCGCTCTGGTCGCAGCAGGGCGGCGATATGCAGGCGGCGGCGCAGTGGCGCGCGCGGCTGGCGAAAGCGGCGCCGGATAGCCCGGGTCTGCAGGATCTGGACAATGCCAAAAAGATGTCGCAGGTGCCGCAGGGCCAGCTCAGCCTGGCCCGCCAGCAGGCGCGCGGCGGCAATATCCCCGGGGCGCTGGCGACCTGGCGCAGCATGTTCAATGGCAATACGCCGCCCGCCGGGCTGGCGGCGGAATATTACCTGACCATGGCCAGCGACAAATCGCTTTATCCGCAGGCCATCAGCGAACTGCGGCAGTACGTGGCGCAGCATCCGCAGGAGAACGCCCCGCGGGTGGCGCTGGGCAAAGCGTTAACCTGGCGGGAAGAGACCCGTCGGGAAGGGATCGCCCTGCTCGAGCCGATGGCCAGCGGCAATAAAGAGGCGGACAGCGGCTTGCGTCAGGCCTTGCTCTGGCTGGGCCCGCAGGCCGGGGATGAGCAGTATTACGATACCTGGATGCAGCGGCATCCGCAGGATAGCGAAGTTCAGAACTACTTTCGTGAACGGCGCAGCGGTCAGGCCCGCGGCCAGGGCTACGCCAATCTCAACAGCGGCAATACCGCTGCCGCGAAACAGCAGTTTGAAGAGGTATTGCAGACCAACCCGCAGGATGCCGATGCGCTGGCGGGCATGGGCTATATCGCCCAGCGCAGCGGCGACTACCAGGCCGCGTCACAATATCTGAGCCGGGCGGCCGATCTCGGCGGCGACGCCTCGGCGACCCGCCGTCAGCAGGCGGCCGATGCCCTGTTCTACGGCCAGCTGGCGCAGGCCCAGCAGGCCTATAAGCAGGGCAATATCAGCCAGGCGCTGGCGCTCTCCGCGCCGCTGGCGCAGCAGAGCGGGGCGCGGGGCGCCTCGGCGAAGCTGTTTCGCGCCGATGTGCTGCGGCATAACAAAGATTTACCCCAGGCCGAGCAAACGCTGCGCTCACTGTTAAACGACGATCCGCAGAATGCGGCGGCGCGGGAAAACCTCTACTACGTGCTGCGCGAGCAGAATAAATCCGCCGAGGCGCAGGCGATGCTGCAGACGCTGCCGCAGAGTCTGCAGCAAAAACTGCAGCCGCGAGTGGTGGCCGGCGTCCCGGGCGACGCTCTGCGCCGTCAGGCCCAGGCGCAGGTCAGCAGCGGTAACCCAGCCGGCGCCATTGCCATCCTGCGCCAGGGCGTCGCCCGCTATCCGGACGATCCCTGGCTGCGTCTCGATCTGGCCCGACTGCTGCAAAAATCGGGTAACGCCAGCGAGGCCTCTTCGCTGATGTCGGCGGCCTATCGCCCCGGCGCCAGCAACAGCGCGCTGTATGCCGCCGCGCTGTTCGCCAGCGAAAACGGCGCCTGGCAGCAGGCGCAGACGCTGCTGTCGCGCATTCCCGGCGGCAGCCAGACCAGCGACATGCGCGATTTACGTCAGCGGGTGAACTACAACCTGCAGCTGGTGACGGCCGAAAACTACCTGGCGCAGGGCAATACCATCGCCGCCAGCAATACCCTGCGGGCGATGGCCTCTACGCCGCCGAAAGCCCCGGCGGACGCCGGCAAGCTGGCGCGGCTGCTGGCCGAGAGCGGCGACCTGACCACCGCGGTATCGCTGGTGCGCAACAATATCAGCGGCGGGGTGTCCGGCAACGCCGGCGATTACGCCGATCAGATCGCCGTCCTGAACCAGGCCGGGCTGACCGGCGAGGCGCAGAACCTGATCAGCAATCCGCAGCTGCAGGCCAGCAGTACGCCGACGCAGCTGGCGAGCATTCGCAATGGCTATGTGATCAACGAGGCCGATCGCCTGCGCGAGCAGGGCAATTACGCCGCGGCGTATGACAAGCTGATCCGCGCCATGCAAAGCGATCCGCAAAACACCGATCTGATGTTCGCCATGGCGCGGCTGTACCAGAGCGGCAAAATGAACAAAGAGGCCGGGGTGGTCTATGACTACCTGATGACGCGCGATACGCCGAACCAGGATGCGCGCGCCGGGGCCATCGACGTGGCGCTGTCGGCGGGGAACAACGATCGCGCTGAACAGCTGGCCGGCGGCTTGCGTCAGGATAACTCCCCGGATCGCCTGTTGCTGCTGGCGAGAGTGGCGGAGGCCCAGGGTCATCATCAGCAGGCGATGACCTACCTGCGCAGCGCCCGCGGCAAACTGCTGGGCATGCAAAGCACCAACAGCAGCGAAACGCCGACCGTTGGCGGGGTGCTGGCGGCGGATAACCCCTTTATCGGCGTGTCGCAAACGTCGGCGCCGACGCGGACGGCCTCTGCCTACGGCCAGTATATGCCGTGGCAGGTCGCCCAGTCGGCCGCCGCGCCCGGCTCCTCGCTGCCGGGGATCCAGCGCACCGATCTGCCGGTGGACACCGCCCAGACGCGGATGCTGCGTCAGGTGGACACCATGATGGAGTCGCTGCAGGAGAAAACCGGCAGCTGGCTGCAGGGGGGAATGGACGTGCGCGGACGCGACGGCGAATCGGGCACCAGCAAGCTGACGGAGCTCAGAACGCCGCTGACCTGGTCCTCCTCGCCGTTTGGCGACTCGCGCTTTGACTTTACCGTCACCCCGGTGTCGTTAAACGCCGGGACCGCCAGCGGCGACGCCTGGCGTCGCTACGGCGCCAACCCGCTGGCCAATGCGGTCTCCAATATGGTGAGTACCGCCACCAGCGAACAGGCGGCGATCGCCGCGATGACCGAGGCGGAGCGGACGGCCTATTTTGCCAGCAATCCGGGCGCGGAGGCGTTAAGCGGCCTCGGCACCCTGAACGCGGCGGATTTCAATCCGACCACCAGCAGCGGGATGGAAAACCTGGCCAAGCTCGGGAGCTATGATTCGGGGCAGGTGGCCAGCTATCTCTCCTCGTCCAGCCGCAAGCCGAACGTTGACCAGACCAGCGGCTCGACCGATTCGCAGAAGGCCAACGGCGTCGAACTGGCGCTGGCGCTAAGCGGCGACGATTACCGGGTCGATATCGGCAGCACGCCGCTGGGCCAGGATCTTAATACCGTTGTCGGCGGGGTGAAATGGTCGCCCAAGCTGACCAACTATCTGTCGCTGATCCTCACCGGCGAACGCCGCTCGCTGACCGACAGCCTGCTTTCTTATGTCGGTCTGAAGGATGCCTATTCCGGGAAAAACTGGGGGCAGGTGACGAAAAACGGCGGCACCCTGCAGCTGAGCTATGACGACGGCGATGCGGGCTTCTACGTTGGCGGCGGCGGATACAGCTATCTCGGACAGAACGTCGCCAGCAACACCAGCATCAACGCCAATGCCGGGGTCTATCTGCGGCCCTATCATGACGAATACCGCCAGCTGCAGGCCGGGTTGAGCATGAGCTATATGGATTACTCCAAAAACCTCAGCTACTTCACCTATGGCCAGGGGGGCTACTTTAGTCCGCAGAACTACGTCAGCGTGTCGCTGCCGGTCAGTCTGACGGAGAAATATGATAACTGGACCATGAAGCTCGGCGGCTCGGTGGGCTACCAGTCTTACAGCCAGGATAAGAGCGCCTATTTCCCGACCAATTCGGAGTGGCAGCAAACCCTGGAGACGGCGGTAAGCAACGGGTTTGCCAAGGAAGCCTACTATTCCGCGACCTCGAAGAGCGGCATCGGCTATACCCTGCGCGCCGGGGCGGATTACAAGGTCAACAAACAGATGACGCTGGGGGGCCAGATTGGCTATGACACCTTCGGGGATTATAACGAAAGCACCGCCGGGCTCTATATTCGCTATATGTTAGGAGATCATTGATGATGACGGAGAACAATAACCCGGTGGTGATGACCTGGTTTCAGCAGCAGCAGACGCCTGCCGGATGGTTCGATCTGTTGATTATTATGGTCGAAGGTATGCTCAATAATGCCGGTGAGCTGGAGAGCCAGCCGTTCCTGCGTCAGATGGGCGCTTCGCTGGCGGAGACCCATCCGCTGCCGGCGTCGGAGACCGTCGGGGAGCTGGAGGCGAATATCAACCGGCTGTTGACCCATTTCCACTGGGGGGTGGTGACCATCGACGTCGGCGAGGATGGCCTGCGCCTGCGCCATCAGGCGTTGCCGGTCAGCCGCGACGACGCGGGGCGCGTGCGCTGGTGCAACGCGTTCTGTGCCATACTCGAGGGGTTATATTCTCGCTGGCTGCAGAGTCAGGGAGGCAGTGCTCACGTGATATTGCAGCGTGAGCGGGTGTTCTCCGTCTCTGACGTTCAGTTTCTTTACTACCATCCATAAAGAGTGAATTTATGCCCCTGCGTGCTTTAGTGGCGGTGATAGTGACAACGGCAGTGATGCTGGTGCCCCGGGCGTGGGCGGATACGGCATGGGAGCGCTATAAGGCCCGTTTTATGATGCCGGACGGTCGTATCATTGATACCGCCAATGGCAATGTGTCGCATACGGAAGGCCAGGGCTTCGCCATGCTCCTGGCGGTGGCGAATAACGATCGCCCGGCGTTCGACAAACTGTGGCAGTGGACGGACAGCACCCTGCGCGACAAGTCTAACGGGCTGTTTTACTGGCGCTATAACCCGGTGGCGCCGGACCCGATCGCCGATAAAAACAACGCCACCGATGGCGATACCCTGATCGCCTGGGCGCTGCTGCGCGCGCAAAAGCAGTGGCAGGACAAGCGCTACGCGACGGCCTCCGATGCCATCACCGCCTCCCTGCTGAAATATACGGTGGTGACTTTCGCCGGTCGCCAGGTGATGCTCCCGGGGGTGAAGGGGTTCAACCGCAACGACCACCTGAACCTTAACCCCTCCTATTTCATCTTCCCGGCCTGGCGCGCCTTTGCGGAGCGGACGCACCTGACCGCCTGGCGGACATTGCAGAGTGACGGGCAGGCGCTGCTGGGGCAGATGGGCTGGGGGAAATCGCACCTGCCCAGCGACTGGGTGGCGCTGCGGGCGGATGGCAAGATGCTGCCGGCCAAAGAGTGGCCGCCGCGGATGAGTTTCGATGCGATCCGTATTCCGCTGTATATCTCGTGGGTCGATCCGCATAGCGCCTTGCTCGCGCCATGGAAAGCCTGGATGCAGAGTTACCCGCGTCTGCAAACCCCGGCGTGGATCAACGTTAGCACCAACGAGGTCGCCCCGTGGAATATGGCCGGCGGCCTGCTGGCGGTGCGTGATTTAACGCTTGGCGAACCGCAGGAAGCGCCACAGATTGACGACAAGGATGATTATTACTCCGCCAGCCTCAAGCTGCTGGTCTGGCTGGCGAAACAGGATCAGCGCTAGCGCGGTGATGGCTTTGCAGGCCTCTCAGCCCGTATGCCTGCGGGCTGAGAGGGAAAAGCAGGAACGTCTCACGATGTCAGGCCGCCAGCATGGGCGGCCTTGTCGCTTATTGCGGATAAGGCACCCAGCTTCCGCCATTCAGCTGGACATACGGCTTGCCCTGATACTGGATAACGATGGCGTTGGCGTTTTCGGACACCGCCGCGCTCTGCGGCAGGTTGGCGACATACTGCTGCCAGTTGACGCTCTCTTCGCTGAACATTTTGCCGTCGAGGGCGCGCACCACCAGCTCCGACACCGCCAGGTAGCTGCTGGGCTGATCGATGATAATCGGCGCGCCTTCATGCGGCGCCTTCATGCCGAAGAATTTCACCGCCGTCGGGACGTTAGTGATCGACGGGCTCGGGATATCCCGCAGGCCAGACACCTGCATCTTATCGCCCTTCAGCGCGCCGCCGTGTTCCGGCACCACCACCACCATCACCTTCCGCCCCGATTTTTCCAGCTCGGTGAAGAAGTTATCCAGGTCGTCAAACAGCTTTTGCGCGCGCACTTTGTAGTCCGCGGTTTTGCTTTGTCCCGGGAAGTGGTTGCCGTCATGCAGCGGCAGGGTGTTATAGAATGTGGCGCTCCGCGGATTGCTGCTGGCCTCTTCGGTCTTCAGCCAGCGGTTGAGGACCGCCAGATCCTCGTACACCGGCGAGCCGTCAAACGCCTGCAGGCTGACCGGCAGACCGCTCTGGTCCATCAGCGGGCTCTGCATGCCGCCCAGTGAACGCAGCTCTTTCAGGAAGTCGCCGAACAGGCCGTTGTGGCCGAGCATCAGCTGCTGGTTGAAGCCGAGTTTCGCCAGGTTTTCAAACAGGTAGCAATCGGCGCCGGACGGCTGATACAGGTTGGTATGCGACAGCTGGCCGCAGCTGGCGCGCAGCAGGCGCACCGCCGCCGGTCCGCTGTAGGAGGTCGCGGAGTTAAAGTTTTTGAAGACGATATCGAAATGCTTCCACAGCGGGTGGTCCATCAGCCCGGCGGCTTCAATATCCGACCAGGAGAGCGAGCAGATATTGATCACCAGCAGGTCAAACGGCTGCGCATCCGCCGGCAGCTGGTCCGGGAACGGCGTCTTGCGCTTCTGCTCGGCGGCATAGAAACCGTTCAGCCAGTTGGTGAGGTTGGCCGAGGTCGGCGGCTCGGTCTGCGGCGGAATATCGCTGCTGGCCGGGCTGGCCGGGCTGGACGCGGCGCCAGCGGCGGCGTTGGTCCCGACGTTGGCCGGCGCGGTGGCGGCGGCGGTGGTGGGCTGACCGGCAGGCCAAATGGTAAAGGCCGGCAGCAACGGGCTGACCGCCTGCCAGACGACCATCGCGGAGACAAACACGGTAACGCGCAGCCACTGGCTGATAAACAGCCATAGCACCAGTAAAACAAAGAAGGCGCCGACCATGCTCCAGTTGATAAAGCGGACAATCAGATCCCAGATATAGCTGGCGCTGAAGCCGGCGATTTGCGAGCCCTGGCTAAGAAGCGTTTCCGGCCCGGGCAGCCAGGTATCATGCCAGAACAGCGCGAAGCCGAGCGGAATGGCGATCCAGTGGCGGATGCGGTGCAGCTTTTCGCGCGGGATCGGCACCAGCAGAAAGGCGAGAAACACCAGGTTCAGCATCGGGTGGAAATTGAGATACCCGGCCCACAGCAGGGCAAACTTGACCAGAAAGTATAAGTTCCAGCCGCCAAGGCCGCGCCAGTACTGCCAGAGCGGAAGCGGTGCCGCGGTCGTTTTTTTATTTGTCATTTATTCGCTTTGCCTTGCTTAACCGTTGTTCCCCGGCGTAATACCCCTGCCGGTTTCACGTAACGGGGTTTAAAGAACATCAATCTTAACGTCGTGCGGATCCGGCGCTGATAGTGGCGCGTCAGGTAGCCCAGCGGAAAAAACAGCAGGGCGCAGAGCACCACCAGTTGCAGAATATCGGCGATAGACATCATCAGGCTTGCTCCTCACGGGTGGTTAACCGGTGTGGTTCGGGATAGCGTCGCCAGTGGCGTCCATCGTGGGTGGCGTTGATGGTCTCGTTTTTACCGACCGAGAGGGGCAGCGGCGTGTTCCAGCGCGCCGGCTCGACGCCGCGCATGATCACGATTTCCGAGAGGATCTGTTTGTCTTCAAACCACACCATGCGGTTAGAAAAAATATCGCCGGTCGGCAGCGGGAAAATATGATTCAGCGCGGTGTCGAGGTCATTGATTCGGCAAAATGACAAGAACAGCACCAGCCGGTTATTGCCGATGGTCATGATGTCGCCCATCCGGTTGGGTTTGCATAACGTCAGCGCCTGCTCGACGCGCAGCCCCGGCGCCGGGCGCAGGGCCACCATCACGCCTTTGCTGTCGGCCGGCAGCAGGGTATTGGTCATCACGTTGTGCACCGCTTCGCAAAAGGCGTCCCATTTCTGATAGCCCCGCAGCTTTAACGGCTGGCTCCAGGTGAGCAGGGTGGCAAAATCTTCCGGGATACGCCGGGAGAACTTTTGGTTCTGTACGCTTTCAATCAGCGTCAGGCAGCGGGAAAGCGACGCGCTGTTGGGGATCACCAGGCTGGCGCCGCTGCTGAGCAGCAGCCGCTCATCGGTCGCGCGCAGGCTGGGGGTTTGTTCGCGGACAATAATTTTCAGCGCGGTGCCGCGCTGACGACGCAGGGTATGAATATAGCGCCCCAACTGTTCAATTTGCGTATTCTGGGTAATGGAGAAGAGGATCGTCGCCGCCTGCGCAGTGCGCCCGGCGTTGAAGACCTCGTCATTGGTATCGAACAGGGTCCAGTATTCCGAGAGCGGCGGGGCGCCTTCGAGGACGCGCACATGGCTGAGGATCGCTTTTTCGTCGCTACGCGGCTGCACGCTGGTTTCAGCATCCTGCGCTAATCGCCAGCCGGCGTCGTCGTGTTGCACCATCAGCTGCTGCTGGGCGCTGATGCCTTTATCGCTTCCCCACCAGGCAATATCAAAAAGATGGCGGTCGCCCTGGTAGCGAATACTTGCCAGACCGGAAAGGGATCGGTACGCGCGTAATAATGGGGTGAGTTGCCGATCGATATCCTGGGCGGGATTGATCGCTAAGAACGCGCAGCGATGATATTGCGCCCAGCGACTGGTTTTTTCCACCCAGGCGCATAACTTTTCATTATTTATATTTTGCCAGGCATTTTCAGCGCATAGCAGAATAAACAAATAATTGCCAGGCTCGAGGGAGCAGACTAAATCACGATGTATTTCTTCCAGCGCCTCCGGGCGATTCGGCAGGGTAAACAGCGCGATATTATTCGGGCCATGAATGCTATCTAATGAAATGATATCATCAGGTTTATCACCCATGACCAGCGCGGCAACTTTGCTGTTTTTCGCCTGCGCGGCCAGCGTCTGATTAACCAGACTGACGGCATCGGCATAACGGTCAACGTTGAGCCACCATACCCCGCCGACCGGCATATGGCACACTTCATCCCATAATGATGAAATACCCAAAGTAAATACACTATCCACGGCATCCCTCGTGCGCCCTGATTCACACTGGATAAGTTTACTAGCGAAACTGACAGAGTAAACCTAACATTGAAATTAAAGGTCATCAGTTTTAGCATGTACACCTGCTTTTTAAGGATGCGCTGTATACGTCCTCTGGTTTAATAATAAATTTCGAACGGACAGAGATATGCCAGCAAAAGATCCTGTCGTACCCACGGACGCCACGCTGGGGTACACCTTTCAAAATGATTTTTTGGCGCTAAGCCGGGCATTTTCCCTGCCGGATATTGATTATCATGATATTTCGAGGCGTGAACAGCTGAACGCAGCGCTGAAGCGCTGGCCGCTGCTGGCAGAGTTTGCAGAGAAAAAATAAGGAAGCCGGAGATGGCTATTCTGGGGTTACAGGGCGTGCGCGGGGGAACTGGCGTCACGTCCATTACGGCTGCACTCGCCTGGGCGCTGCAATTGCTCGGTGAAAGCGTGCTGGCGATCGACGCCAGCCCGGATAATATGCTGCGCTTTTTTTTCAACACCGATATCCATCATCAGGACGGCTGGGCCCGGTCGCTGCTTGACGGCCGTGACTGGCGCGACGCGGGTCTGCGCTATACGCAACATATCGATCTGCTGCCGTTTGGCCAGCTCAGCGCGGGCGAAAGAGAAAACGTCGACCAGCTGCTGCCCACCCTGGGCGCGATGACGGAGGCGGTGCAGCAGCTGCAGGGCCAGTACCGCTGGCTGCTGCTGGATCTGCCGGCGGGCTATTCGCCGTTGACCCGCGAGCTGCTGACGCTCTGCGACCGCTCGCTGGTGGTGGTCCATCCCGACGCCAACAGCCATATCCGTTTGCACCAGCAGCCCTTTCCGGCCAACAGCGATATTCTGATTAACGATCTGCGGGTCGGCAGCCAGCTGCAGGAAGATCTCTATCAGCTGTGGCTCGAGAGCCAGCCGCGGATCCTGCCGGTGACCATTCACCGCGACGAGGCGATGGCCGAGTGCCTGGCGGCGAAACAGCCCCTTGGGGAGTATCGCCAGGACTCTCTGGCGGCGGAAGAGGTGCTGACCCTGGCGAACTGGTGCCTGATCCACTATGCCGGCGGGAGGCCGGTATGATCCGCCTCAGCACGCTGCTGTTGGCCCCGCCGGTGGGGGAACGGCTGCGCGCGCGCTATGACGACTACCGGCAGCATGGCGCCTCCTGGCTGTCGGCGTCGCTTGGCTGCCTGTGGGCATCGCTGGTCTGGGCGCTCATGCCGCTGGAGACGCCGCGCTGGCAGGCGATTCTGGCGCACCATGACACCTATTTCCCCCATATTAATCCGCACCGGCCACGGCTCCTGGATCCGCTGCGCTATCTGTTGCAATCCCTGTGGCTGCTGGCGACCCGCGTGCCGGAGCCGGAGAAAAAGGTCAACTGGCGTTCGCTGGCGGCGCTGGAAGGGGTGCACGGTCGCTACGCGCAATGGATGGAGAAACTGCCTGAGCAGGTTAACGCCCGCACCCGCCATCTGGATAAACAGAAAGAGCTGGCGCACCTCAATCCTAAACTGCGCCGGGCAATCCTCGGAGTGGTGACCTGCTGCTCGCTGGTGCTGGCGCTGATGTGTATTACGCAGCCCTTTAACCCGCTGTCGCAATTTATCTTCCTGATGCTGCTGTGGGGCGTGGCGCTGCTGGTGCGGCGCATCCCCGGCCGCTTCTCGGCGCTGATGCTGATCGTGCTGTCGCTGACGGTCTCGTGCCGCTATATCTGGTGGCGCTACACCTCGACGCTGAACTGGAACGACCCGGTAAGCCTGGTGTGCGGGATTATTTTGCTGTTCGCCGAAACCTACGCCTGGGTGGTGCTGGTGCTGGGCTACTTCCAGGTGGTCTGGCCGTTGAACCGCCAACCGGTGCCGTTGCCGGAGGACATGGATCTGTGGCCGACGGTGGATATCTTCGTCCCCACCTACAACGAAGATCTCAACGTGGTGAAAAACACCATCTATGCCTCGCAGGGCATCGACTGGCCGAAGGACAAGCTCAACATCTGGATCCTCGACGACGGCGGACGGGAAGCGTTTCGCCAGTTTGCCAAAGATGTCGGGGTGCACTACATCGCCCGTACCAGCCATGAGCACGCCAAGGCCGGTAACATCAACAATGCGCTGAAATACGCCAAAGGGGAGTTTGTCTCGATCTTTGACTGCGACCACGTGCCGACGCGCTCGTTTCTGCAGATGACCATGGGCTGGTTCCTGAAAGAGAAAGAGCTGGCGATGATGCAGACCCCGCACCATTTCTTCTCGCCAGACCCCTTTGAGCGCAACCTTGGCCGTTTTCGCAAAACGCCGAACGAAGGCACCCTGTTCTACGGCCTGGTGCAGGACGGGAACGATATGTGGGACGCCACCTTCTTCTGCGGCTCCTGCGCCGTGATCCGCCGCGGCCCGCTGGACGAGATTGGCGGCATTGCCGTCGAAACGGTGACCGAAGATGCCCACACCTCGCTGCGCCTGCACCGACGCGGCTACACCTCCGCCTATATGCGTATTCCGCAGGCGGCGGGGCTGGCGACGGAGAGTTTGTCGGCGCACATTGGCCAGCGCATCCGCTGGGCGCGCGGCATGGTGCAGATTTTCCGTCTCGATAACCCGCTGTTTGGCAAGGGGCTGAAGCTGGCGCAGCGCGTCTGCTACGCCAACGCCATGCTCCACTTCCTCTCCGGTATTCCGCGCCTCATCTTCCTCACGGCGCCGCTGGCCTTTTTGCTGCTCCATGCCTATATCATTTATGCGCCGGCGCTGATGATCGCGCTGTTCGTGCTGCCGCATATGATCCACGCCAGCCTGACCAACTCGAAGATTCAGGGCAAATACCGCCATTCGTTCTGGAGTGAAATCTACGAGACGGTGCTCGCCTGGTATATCGCGCCGCCCACCTTTGTGGCGTTGATTAACCCGCATAAAGGCAAATTCAACGTCACCGCGAAGGGTGGGCTGGTGGAAGAGGAGTATGTCGACTGGGTGATCTCCCGGCCCTATATCTACCTCGTGCTGCTCAACCTGGTCGGCGTCGCGGTGGGGATCTGGCGCTTTATGTACGGCCCGGAAAACGAAATTCTCACCGTCTGGGTGAGTATTGTCTGGGTGTTCTACAACCTGATTATTCTTGGCGGCGCGGTGGCGGTCTCGGTCGAAAGCAAGCAGGTCCGCCGGTCGCATCGTGTCGAAATGAGCATGCCGGCGGCCATCGCCCGCGATGACGGCCATCTGTTCTCCTGCACCGTTCACGACTATTCCGACGGCGGGCTGGGGATCAAAATTCACAGCGACGCGCAGGTGCTGGAGGGGCAGAACGCCAGGCTGCTGCTCAAACGGGGACAGCAGGAGTATGTCTTCCCGGTGCGGGTCGCGCGGGTAAACGGCAACGAAGTGGGATTGCAGCTGCTGCCGTTGACCAACCAGCAGCATATCGATTTTGTGCAGTGTACGTTTGCCCGCGCCGATACGTGGGCGCTTTGGCAGGATAGCTTCCCGGAAGATAAGCCGATGGAAAGCCTGCTGGATATCCTCAAGCTGGGATTCCGTGGTTACCGTCACCTGGCGGAGTTTTCGCCGCCGTCGGTGAAGGTCATTTTCCGCGCGCTCACCTCGCTGGTGGCATGGATAGTGTCGTTTGTACCCCGACGCCCTGAACGCGCCGCGCCGACGCTCTCCGCAGACCCGGCAATGGCTCAACAATGATGATAATGCGATGAAAAGAAAACTTTCCTGGATGTGTGCAGTAGCGGTGGGCATGTGCAGCTGGTATCCGCTGGCCTCTTACGCGGCGCCGGCCGCCGTGGTGAACCCGGCTCCTGGCGTTCAGCCGCAGGCGGCCACCCCGCCCGCGCCCGCGCCCGCGCCGGTGACGATTGGCGAGCCGACGGCGACCCTCGCCGAACCGACCGCACCGGCGGTGGTCGCCGAGAATATCCCGCAGCGGGAGGTGAAGCTGACCTTTGCCACCATCGCGCCGCCTCCGGGCAGCATTGTGCTGCGCGGCTCACGGCCTGACGCCTCGGTCGAATTCGGCATGCGCAGCGATGAGCTGGTCGCCAACGCGCTGCTCAATCTGGAATATACCCCGTCGCCCTCGCTGCTGCCCGTGCAGTCGCAGCTGAAAGTCTATCTCAACGATGAGCTGATGGGCGTCCTGCCCGTCACCAAAGAGCAGCTGGGGAAAAAGATCCGCGCGCAGCTGCCGATTGACCCGCTGTATATCACCGACTTCAACCGCATACGGCTGGAGTTTGTCGGCCACTATCGCGATGTCTGCGAAAACCCGGCCAGCAGCACGCTGTGGCTGGACGTCGGGCGCGAAAGCTATCTGGATCTCACCTACCAGTCGCTGAAGGTGCATAACGATCTGTCGCACTTCCCGGTGCCGTTCTACGATCCGCGCGACAACCGCCCGCTGACGCTGCCGATGATTTTCCCGGGTTCGCCGGCGGTGGCCCAGCAGCAGGCGGCGGCGATTATCGCCTCATGGTTCGGCAGCAAGGCCGGCTGGCGCGGCCAGCAGTTCCCGGTCTATTTCAACGAACTGCCGGATCGTAACGCCATTGTCTTCGCCACCAACGACAAGCGTCCGGATTTCCTGCGCGATCATCCGCCGGTCAACGCGCCGACCATCGAAATGATCGACAACCCGAACGATCCTTACGTCAAGTTGCTGGTGATTTTCGGCCGCGATGATAAAGACCTGCTGCTGGCGGCGAAGGGGATTGCCCAGGGCAATATTCTGTTCCGCGGCAGCAGCGTTACCGTGGACGGCATCAAAACCCTGCAGCCGCGGCAGCCATACGATGCGCCAAACTGGGTGCGCACCGACCGCTCGGTCACCTTTGCTGAGCTGAAAACCTATGAGCAACAGCTGCAGTCCAGCGGGCTGGTGCCGGATGCCATCACCGTGGCGCTTAACCTGCCGCCGGATCTCTATTTGCTGCGGGCCAACGGCATCGATATGGATCTGAAATATCGCTACACCATGCCGCCGGTGAAGGACAGCTCGCGGATGGATATCAGCCTCAACGACCAGTTCCTGCAGTCGTTCAGCCTTAACAGCTCCCAGGACGTGAACAAACTGATCCTGCGCCTGCCGGTGCTGCAGGGGCTGCTGGACGGCAAATCGGAGGTCACCATCCCCGCGCTGCGTCTTGGAGCGGTGAACCAGCTGCGCTTTGACTTCCAGTACATGAACCCGATGCCCGGCGGCTCCATCGACAACTGTATTACCTTCCAGCCGGTGCAGAACCATGTGGTGATCGGCGACGATTCGACCATCGACTTCTCGAAGTATTATCACTTTATTGCGCTGCCGGACCTGCGCGTCTTCGCCAATGCGGGCTTCCCTTACAGCCGAATGGCTGACCTCGCCGACACCCTGGTGGTGGTGCCGAAGGCGCCGACCCAGGGCCAGGTGGCGACGCTGCTGCAGGCGCTGGGCGGCATCGGTTCGCAGACCGGCCTGGCGGCGATTAATCTGCAAATGACCGAC
Organism: Klebsiella sp. JB_Kp004; assembly: GCF_040065795.1. Classification (NCBI taxonomy): domain Bacteria; kingdom Pseudomonadati; phylum Pseudomonadota; class Gammaproteobacteria; order Enterobacterales; family Enterobacteriaceae; genus Klebsiella; species Klebsiella sp. JB_Kp004. The sequence goes on from NZ_JBEAKW010000002.1 coordinate 27,700, forward strand.
GATGGCAACCAGATCAAGAATAAAGACGCGGATCTGCTGCTGATCGGCGCGATCCCTTCGTCTCTCAAGGACGATACCAAAATCAACCTGCTGGTCGAGGCGACCAAAAGCTGGGTGAAAATGCCGATGCGCCACTATGACCTGGCGAGCATTTATCCCGATGACGAGGCCCGCACGCCCAACACCCGCACCGACATCACCTCTTCCGGACCGATGGCGGCGGTGATTGGCTTCCAGTCGCCCTACAACGATCAGCGTAGCGTGGTGGCCCTGCTGGCCGACAGCCCGCGCGGTAATGAATTGCTGACCAACGCCCTCAACGACAGCGGTAAGCGGGCGGCGATGTTTGGCTCGGTGGCGGTGATCCGTGAATCCGGCGTCAACAGCCTGCGGGTGGGCGATGTTTACTATGTTGGCCATCTGCCCTGGTTCGAGCGCATCTGGTTCGCGCTCTCTAATCACCCGATACTGCTGGCGATCTTCGCCGCGGTCAGTATCGTGCTGCTGGCGTGGGTGCTGTGGCGCATGCTGCGCATTATCAGCCGCCGCCGCCTTAGCCTGGATGATGAATAAACGATGATGAAAGTACTTTGCGGCGCGGTGCTCTCCGCGCTGGTACTGGCGGCGGGCCAGGCGAGCGCCGCTTGCCAGTGGCCCGCCTGGGAGCAGTTTAAGAAAGCGTACGTCAGCCCCGAGGGGCGGGTGATCGACCCCAGCGATGCGCGCAAAATTTCCACTTCCGAAGGACAGAGCTATGGCCTGTTCTTTGCCCTGGCGGCCAACGATCGCGCGGGGTTCGACAAGCTGCTGACCTGGACGCAGAACAACCTGGCGGAGGGCGACCTGCGGCAGCATCTGCCGGGCTGGCTGTGGGGGAAAAAGGACGACGAACAGTGGACGCTGCTGGACAGCAATTCGGCATCCGACTCGGATCTGTGGATAGCCTGGGCGCTGCTGGAGGCGGGCCGCCTGTGGCAGCAGCCGCAGTACACCGAGACCGGGAAAGCGCTGCTGGCGCAGATTGTCGACGAAGAGACGGTGGCGGTGCCGGGCCTTGGCACGATGCTGCTGCCGGGAAAAGTCGGTTTTGCCGACGACAGCGGCTGGCGGTTTAACCCCAGCTATCTTCCGCCGCAGCTGGCCACCTATTTTGTGCGTTTTGGCGCGCCGTGGCCCACCCTGCGCGACACGAACCTGCGTCTGCTGCTGGAGACCGCGCCGAAAGGCTTTACCCCGGACTGGGTGCGCTATGAGAAAGGGAAAGGCTGGCAGCTGAAAACGGAGAAGCCGCTGATCGGCAGCTATGACGCGATTCGCGTCTACCTGTGGGTGGGCATGCTTCATGATGGCGATAAGCAAAAAGCGCGTCTGCTGGCCCGCTTTGCGCCGATGGCGGCGCAGACCACGGAGCTGGGGGTACCGCCGGAGAAAGTGAATATCGCCACCGGTAAAACCAGCGGCCAGGGGCCGGTGGGCTTCTCCGCGGTGATGCTGCCGTTTTTACAGAACGACGAGGCCCGGTCGGTGCAACGACAGCGCGTCGCCGATAACTATCCCGGCGCGGATGCCTACTACAGCGCGGTCCTGACGCTGTTCGGTCAGGGTTGGGATCAACACCGTTTTCGTTTCACTGCGGGTGGCGAATTACAACCTGACTGGAACCAGGAATGCGCAAGCTCTCACTAAGTTTACTCACGCTGTCCCTCGGCGTTGCGCTGCTGCCGTTAGCGCAGGCGACGACGACGCCCGCCCAGGAACATCTGCTGGAGCAGGTGCGCCTCGGCGAGGCCAGCAATCGTGAAGACCTGGTGCGCCAGTCGCTATACCGTCTGGAGCTGATCGACCCCAACAACCCGGACCTGATTGCCGCGCGGATGCGCTATCTGCTGCGCCAGGGGGATACCGCCGGGGCGCAAAAAGAGCTGGAGCGACTGACGAAGCTGGCGCCGGATTCCCCTGAGCTGAAGGCGTCGCGCAATGAGATGAAAAGCAACACCGGCGAGGGCCGTCAGGCGCTGCAGCAGGCGCGACTGCTGGGCGTGGCCGGGAAGGTCGATGAAGCCATCGCCGCCTATGAAAAACTGTTCGGCGGCGTGCCGGATGATGTTGATGCCGCTATTGAATACTGGACGTTGGTGGCGCGCCTGCCGGCCCGTCATAGCGAAGGCGTCAGCCAGCTGAAAAAACTGAACGCCAGCGCGCCGGGCAACGTCAGCCTGCTGACGGCGCTGGCGAAGCAGATGTTTGCCGATAACAAACCGCAGGAAGGGTTCGCCTATCTGGCGGAAATGGCCCGCTCAGCCTCAGGACGCGGTATCGCCGCCGATATGTGGTTCAGCGAAGTGAAAAGCATGCCGGTGAGCAAAGCCAGCGTGCAGGCGTTGCAGCAATTCCTGCTGCAGTTTCCTACCGGCTCGGTGGCGGCGAACGCCCGCGTCCTGCTTGACCAGCAGCAGGCGCAGCTGCAGGATCCGACGTTCCGCGCCCGCTCGGAAGGGCTGGCGGCGGTCAAATCCGGAAATACCTCGCAGGCGGTGGCGGATCTGCAGAAAGCCGTTCAGGCCGACAGCCGCGACAGCGATGCGGTGGGCGCCCTCGGCCAGGCCTATTCCCAGCGCGGCGACCGCGCGCGGGCGGTGGCCCAGCTCAATAAAGCGATTGCCATGGATCCCGACAGCCCGAATCGCGGCAAATGGGACAGCCTGCTGCAAACCAACCGCTACTGGCTGCTGATCAAGCAGGGGGATAACGCCCTGAAGGCCGGTCAGCTTTCACAGGCGCAGAATTATTATGCCCAGGCGCAGCGGGTCGATCGGACCGACAGCTATGCCGTGCTGGGGCTGGGCGACGTCGCGGCGGCGCGCGAAGCGTCGGCGGCGGCGGAGCGCTATTATCAGCAGGCGTTGCGCCTGGATCGCGGGAATAATCTGGCGGTGCGCGGCCTGGCCAACCTCTATCGCGCTGAATCGCCCGAGAAAGCCAGCGCCTGGATCGCTGGTCTTCCTGCCGCCCAGCGGCGCAGCATCGATGATATCGAACGCAGCCTGAACAACGACCGGCTGGAGAAACAGGCGCAGGCTCTGGAGAGTCAGGGCAACTGGGCGCAGGCGGCGGAAGTTCAGCGTCGGCGCCTGGCGCTCGATCCGGACAGCGTGTGGATCACCTATCGTCTGGCGCGGGATCTGGTCAGCGCCGGCGAACGGCAGGAAGCCGATGCGCTGATGCGGGCGATGGTCAACCGCCAGCCGCAGGATGCTGAACGGGTCTACGCCTCGGGGCTTTACCTGTCGGGGAACGACCAGGACGATCTGGCGCTGGCGCAAATCGCCGCCCTGCCGCGCAGCGCATGGACGGATAACATTCGTGAACTGGAGGCGCGTCTGCAAAGCGACCGGGTGCTGCGCCAGGCGAACCAGCTGCGCGACAGCGGCGAGGAAGCGCAGGCGATCGCCCTCATCAAACAGCAGCCGGCCTCGGTGCGCTATGACCTGACGCTGGCCGACTGGGCCCAGCAGCGCGGGGACAACCAGACGGCGATTGCCGACTATCAGCGGGTGCTGCGTCAGGAAGCCGACAACGGCGATGCGCGCCTCGGCCTTGCGGAAGTCTATCTGGCCGAGGGCGATAAACAGGCCGCCCGGGCGCAGGTCATGCAGCTGAAAGGCGCAGAGGCCGAATCCATGAATATGCAGCGGCGGGTCGCCCTGGCGCGAGCCGGCCTTGGCGATACCGCTGACGCCCAACAGATTTTTAACCAGATTGTGCCGCAGGCGAAGGCGCAGCCGCCCTCGATGGAGAGCGCGCTGGTGTTGCGCGATGCCGCGCGCTTTGCCACCCGGAACGGGGAGCCGCAGCAGGCGCTGACCCACTACCGGGAGGCGATGGTGGCCTCCGGCATCACCCCCGCGCCGCCGCAGGATAACGATACCTTTACCCGGCTGACGCGCAACGACAGCCGGGATGACTGGCTGAAGCGCGGGATCCGCAGCGATGCCGCCGACCTTTATCGCCAGCAGGATCTGAACGTCACCCTGGAACACGACTTCTGGGGATCCAGCGGCACCGGCGGCTATTCCGACCTCAAGGCGCATACCACCATGCTGCAGGTGGATGCCCCGCTGGCGGATGGCCGGATGTTCTTCCGCACCGACCTGGTCAATATGGATGCCGGCAGCTTTTCCACCCACAGCGACGGGAGCTACTCGCCCAGCTGGGGCACCTGCGGGGAGATCGCCTGTACCAGCGGCAGTAAAAATCAGACCGACAGTGGGGCCAGCGTAGCGGTCGGCTGGAAGAATGACACCTGGAGCGGCGATATCGGCACCACGCCGATGGGCTTCAATGTCGTCGATGTGGTCGGCGGCCTGAGCTACAGCAGCGACGTCGGGCCGGTGGGATACACGGTCAACGTGCACCGGCGTCCCATCTCCAGCTCGCTGCTCTCCTTTGGCGGGCAGAAAGACAGCAACAGCCATACCGGTACCACCTGGGGCGGCGTTCGCGCCGACGGCGGCGGTGTGAGCCTCAGCTATGACCGGGGCGAAGCGCACGGTATCTGGTCCTCGCTGGGGGCCGACTCGCTGACCGGTAAAAACGTGGCGGATAACTGGCGCGTGCGCTGGATGACCGGCTACTACTATAAGGTGATTAACGAGAATAATCGTCGCGTCACCGTCGGCCTCAACAATATGATCTGGCACTACGACAAAGATCTCAGCGGCTACACCCTCGGCCAGGGTGGCTATTACAGCCCGCAGGAGTATCTCTCGTTCGCTGTGCCGGTGACCTGGCGACAGCGCACGGAGAACTGGTCCTGGGAACTCGGCGGATCGGTATCATGGTCCCATTCGCGTACCCAGACGCAAGCCCGCTATCCGCTGCTGAACCTGATCCCGTCCGACTACCGACAGCGCGCCAGCGAACTGACGGAGGAGGGCGGCAGCAGCCAGGGATTCGGTTACACCGCCAGAGCGCTGGTGGAGCGGCGGGTGACCAGCAACTGGTTCGTTGGCGCCGCGGTCGATATTCAGCAGGCGAAGGACTACACCCCGAGCCATGCGCTGCTTTACGTGCGCTATTCGGCGGCCGGCTGGCAGGGGGATCTGGATATGCCGCCCCAGCCGCTGGTGCCTTACGCCGACTGGTAGCAGAATAGGCTGAATTACGTCACAGAGCACCACTCCACGGCGCGCTTCGCGTATACTCGTGAGGCGTTGCCCACCGTCGGCCGCCGGGGAGGTCTCTCCGGCGTCTGCGCCACCGCGCGGAGCTATCCCGTCACTTCATCCCTCGCGGGCGTGGGCGAAGGATTTAAGTATATAATCAGCCTGAAACGACCGGGATTGAAGGATTAATGCCGGGTATGCATTCAGTATCAGTGGAGAACACCGTTGCGCGTCAGCCGTTCACTTACAATCAAACAGATGGCGATGGTCGCGAGCGTGTCCATGGCCTTTGTATTGGTTTTTTGCACTATTTTGCTGTTTCACTTTGTGCAACAGAGTCGCTTTACCACGGCCACGCAGTTAGAAAGTATCGCGCGATCCGTTCGCGAACCGCTGTCTGCGGCTATTCTGAAAGCCGATATTCCGGAAGCGGAAGCCATTTTAAGCCGTATCCAGCCTGCTGGCATCGTCAGCCGGGCGGATGTCGTCTTGCCCAACCAGTTCCAGGCGCTGCGGATGCGGTTTATCCCTGAGCGGTCGGTGCCGGTGACCATCACCCGGCTGTTTGAGCTGCCGGTGCAGATTTCGCTGCCCATTTATTCGCTGGAGCGGCCGGCCAACCCGCAGCCGCTGGCCTATCTGGTGCTGCAGGCCGACTCCTATCGCATGTATAAATTCGTCATGAGCGCCCTTGCTACGTTAGTGACTGCTTACTTACTTCTGGTGCTGATGCTGACGGTGGCGCTCACCTGGTGCATCAACCGGCTGATGGTTCGCCCCCTGCGGCGTATCGCCCGCGAGCTGAACGATCTCTCCCAGCAGGAGCGTCTTGGCCATCAGCTGACCCTCCCGCGCCTGCACCATGACGACGAGATCGGCATGCTGGTGCGCAGCTATAACCGCAACCAGCAGAGCCTGGTGCGCCAGCATGATGAGCTGTCCATCCAGTCGACCCGCTTCCCGGTCTCCGAGCTGCCGAATAAAGCCTTTTTGCTGGCGATGCTGGAGCAGACGGTGGCCCGCCCGCAGAGCGCCGCGCTGATCGTCGTCGCCTGTGAAACCCTGCAGGACGCCGCCGGCGTGCTCAAGGAGAGCCAGCGCGAAATGCTGCTCCTGACGCTGGTGGAGAAGCTGCGCGCCGCGATCCCGCCGCAGATGGTGCTGGCCCAGGTAAGCGGCTATGACTTCGCCATTCTCGCCGATGGCCTCGCCGAATCCTGGCAGGCGGTGACGATAAGTAAGCAAGTGCTCACTATTATTAATGAACGTTTACCGCTGCATGGTCTGCAGCTGCGGCCCTACGCCAGCGTGGGGATCGCCATGTTCCATCCCGGTCTCAGCGCCGAACAGTTTTACCGGCGCGCGGTCTCGGCCGCGGTCACCGCAAGACGCAAAGGTAAAAATCAGATTGAGTTCTTCGATCCCGAGCAGATGGAAAAGGCTCAGCGCCGCCTGATGGAAGAGCACGAAATTATGACCGCCCTCGACAACCAGCAGTTCGCGATCTGGCTGCAGCCGCAGGTGGCCTGCGCCAGCGGCGAGCTCTGCGGCGCCGAGGTGCTGCTGCGCCAGCGGCAGGCGGATGGCAGCTGGTCGCTACCGCCGGCGCTGATTGAGCGCATTGAGTCCTGCGGGCTGATTATCCCGGTCGGCTACTGGGTGATGGAAGAGGCCTGCCGCCAGCTGGCCGCCTGGCAAAGCCAGGGCATTATGCTGCCGCTGTCGGTCAATGTTTCCCTGCTCCAGCTGCTGGAGCACGACCGTGGCGAGGAGATGCTGAAGCTGATCGCCCGCTACCGCATTGCGCCGGGCACCCTCATCCTTGAGGTGACGGAGAGCTGCCGGATGGACGATCCGCAGGATGTGATGGCGCGGTTGCGGCCTCTGCGCGAGGCCGGCGTGCGGATTGCGCTGGATGATTTTGGCATGGGTTATGCCGGGTTGCACCAGCTGCAGCAGATGAAGGCTCTGCCGGTGGATATTCTGAAAATTGATAAGGTATTCATCGATATGCTGCCGGAGGATGTCAGCATGGTGCCGGCGATAATCCAGCTCGCGCGCGGCCTGTCGCTGCGCATTGTGGCGGAAGGGGTGGAAACGGAAGACCAGTATCGCTGGTTGCAAGCCGCCGGCGTCGAGGTGCTCCAGGGCCACCTGTTCGGTTGCGCTTTACCGCAGGAGGCGTTCAGCGCCCGCTATTTATCTCCGGTCCGCGAAGATGCAAATTTGTAAATGTTTTGTTGACTTGTGCGAGTCAGCTCAAAGATTTTAACAATCGCGTTGCACTTTCGGCGTTAGTTATTTCTGAAATGTTTCCAGGGTGTTATTTTTAAGCCACAGACGTCAAATATCCCTTCTTGCTCTGTGGTTATTCCCAAAGGACACCCTATGAAAACCTCTATCTTTAAAAGCCTCTATGTCCAGGTTCTGACGGCCATAGCGATCGGTATTCTGCTGGGCCATTTTTACCCGGAACTGGGCGCGCAAATGAAACCCTTCGGCGACGCCTTCGTTAAGCTGATTAAAATGGTGATTGCTCCGGTTATCTTCTGTACCGTCGTGACGGGGATCGCCGGAATGGAGAGCATGAAAGCCGTTGGCCGTACCGGGGCGGTGGCGTTGCTCTATTTCGAAGTGGTCAGCACCATCGCGCTGATTATCGGTCTGGTTATTGTCAACGTGGTGCAGCCGGGGGCCGGGATGAACGTCGACCCGTCGACGCTCGATGCGAAAGCGGTGGCGGTGTACGCTGAGCAGGCGAAAGACCAGGGGGTAGTGGCCTTTTTACTGGATGTGATCCCGGGCAGCGTCATTGGCGCCTTCGCCAGCGGCAACATCCTTCAGGTTCTGCTGTTCGCCGTTCTGTTTGGCTTTGCCCTGCATCGTCTGGGCAGCAAGGGCCAGCTGATTTTCAACGTCATTGAAAGTTTCTCGCAGGTCATCTTCGGCATCATCAATATGATCATGCGCCTGGCGCCGATCGGCGCCTTCGGGGCTATGGCCTTCACCATCGGTAAATATGGCGTCGGCACCCTGGTGCAGCTGGGCCAGCTGATCATCTGCTTCTATATCACCTGTATCCTGTTCGTGGTGGTGGTGCTGGGGTCAATCGCCAAAGCCACCGGCTTCAGCATCTTTAAATTTATCCGCTATATCCGCGAAGAGCTGCTGATCGTGCTGGGGACCTCCTCATCCGAATCGGCGCTGCCGCGCATGCTCGACAAGATGGAGAAGCTCGGCTGTCGTAAATCGGTGGTGGGTCTGGTGATCCCAACCGGCTATTCGTTCAACCTCGACGGCACCTCTATCTATCTGACGATGGCGGCGGTCTTTATCGCCCAGGCGACCAACAGCCATATGGATATTTTCCATCAAATCACCCTGCTGGTGGTGCTGCTGCTCTCTTCGAAAGGGGCGGCGGGAGTGACCGGCAGCGGCTTCATCGTGCTGGCGGCGACCATCTCGGCCGTCGGGCATTTGCCGGTGGCTGGCCTGGCGCTGATCCTCGGTATTGACCGCTTTATGTCCGAAGCCCGTGCGCTGACTAACCTGGTAGGTAACGGCGTCGCCACGGTGGTAGTAGCGAAATGGGTTAAAGAACTCGATGCCAAACAGATGGATGATGTGCTGAATAACCGTGTTCCCGCGAACAAAACGCACGAATTATCCTCTTAAATCCTCCTCTTAGGCCCGTACTCCCTTGCTGGAGTACGGGCTCCTGCGCATAATTAGAGGTCATTTCCGCCCGGCGGGAATGACACGAAATGATTATTTTACGTTGTCATGCGACATTTTCGTCTCCGTGTGGTCTAACCGACGTATTTCACTCTCACTTTTTTCGGCAGCCCGTCAGTGGGATGCTGTTGTAACCAGGAATGTTCATCAGGGGTTCACATGCAGGGCACAACAATTAAACTCTTAACGGGCGGTTTGCTGATGGTAGCGGCGGCCGGTTATGTGCAGGCAGAAGCGCTCCAGCCTGATCCGGCCTGGCAACAAGGGACCTTAGCGAATGGGTTGTCGTGGCAGGTGCTGGCCACGCCGCAGCGTCCCAGCGACCGTATCGAAGTCCGTCTGTCCGTGAATATTGGCTCGCTGAGCGAAAGCACTCAGCAGAGCGGTTTCAGCCGTTTTATTCCCCGTCTGGCGTTGACGCAAAGCGGCAGCCTGCCGACGATGCAGGCACGCTCGCTGTGGCAGCAGAGTATTGACCCGAAGCGTCCTCTGCCGCCGGCCATCGTCTCCTACGATTACACGATGTTTAATCTCAGCCTGCCGAATAACCGCAACGATCTGCTGAAAGAGGCGCTGAGCTGGCTGGCGGACGCCAGCGGTAAACTGACCATTACGCCTGAATCGATCAATCACGCGCTGCAGGGCAACGACATGGTGGCGACCTGGCCGCTGGATACCAAAGAGGGCTGGTGGCGCTATCGCCTCAAGGGCTCCACCATGCTGGGCCACGATCCCGCCGCGCCGCTGAAGCAGCCGATCGACGTGGCGCATCTGAAAGACTTTTATCAAAAATGGTACACCCCCGACGCCATGACGCTGATCGTGGTGGGTAACGTCGACAGCCGTAGCGTCGCTGAGCAAATCAGCAAAACCTTTGGCGATCTGAAGGGCAAGCGGGAAACGCCCGCGGCGGTGCCGACCTTATCGCCGCTGCCCACCGTGCCGGTCAGCATCATGACCAGCGCCGTGCGCCAGGACAAACTGTCCATCATGTGGGACGCCCCCTGGCAGCCGATCCGCGACTCCGCGGCGCTGCAGCGCTACTGGCGCGACGACCTCGCCCGCGAAGCGCTGTTCTGGCACGTGCAGCAGAGCCTGAGCAAAAATAACGTCAAGGATATTGGTCTTGGTTTTGACTGCCGGGTGCTCTATCAGCGCGCGCAGTGCGCCATCAATATCGAATCGCCGGGCGAGCGCCTGAATAACAACCTGAGCGTGGTCTCGCGCGAGCTGGCGAAAGTGCGCGACAACGGCCTGCCGCAGGAGGAGTTTGATGCGCTTATCGCTCAGAAAAGCCTCGAGCTGCAGAAGCTGTTTGCCACCTATGCGCGCACCGATACCGACATTCTGATGAGCCAGCGCATGCGCTCCCTGCAAAATCAGGTGGTGGATATTGCGCCGGAGCAGTACCAGAAGCTGCGTCAGGAGTTCCTCAACTCCCTGACGGTGGACATGCTGAACCAGTACCTGCGTCAGCAACTGTCTCAGGATATGGCGCTGGTGTTGCAGCAGCCGAAAGGCGAACCGGAATACAACATGAAGGAGCTGCAGGCCACGTGGGAAAAACTGATGGCGCCGAGTCCGGCGACCGCAGCGACCAGCGGCAGCGCCGATACGGTTGACGCCCACAGCGAGGCCAGCGACATCCCGTCGGGGCAGTAACCTGATGCCTCTCCGGCGCGCCAGCGGCGGCCGGAGAGCGCTTACAGGTGAGGATTATTGCGGCATTGCTTCCCGGGGGATGATCGCCCCGCGATACTGGATCACCGTGCTGGCGGTCAGATGTCCGCGTCTGGCGGCGGATTCAGCATCGCCGCCGGTCAAGCGCACGGCCAGATAGCCGGCGCTGAAGGAGTCGCCGGCGGCGGTGGTATCCACCACTTTCTCTTTGGCCAGTTTGACGGCCGGCACTTCCCGCAGCGGTTGCCCGCTCACCGAGACCAGGCAGGCATCCGCTCCGCGCTTCACCACCACCTCTTCCACGCCGGCGGCGTGGGTGCGGGCGATCACCTCGGCGACCGGTTTTTCCCCCCACAGCGCGTCTTCATCATCGAGGGTCAGAAACGCGATATCGGTGCAGGCGAGCATCTCCTGATAGACCTGCTGCGTCTCCGCCTGGCTGGCCCACAGGCGCGGGCGATAGTTGTTGTCGAAGATCACCTTGCCGCCGTTGCCGCGGCACTCACGCAGCAGCGTGAACAGCCTGGCACGACTGGCCGGGCTGAGAATGGCGAGGCTGATGCCGCTCAGGTAGAGATAGTCGAACGTGGCCAGCTCTTCGCAAATCGCCGCCGCGCGATCGTTCTCCAGCCAGAATTTTGCCGCCGCCTCGTTGCGCCAGTAGTAGAAGGTGCGCTCGCCGGCGTCATCGGTTTCAATGTAATACAGCCCCGGCAGGCGGTCGGCCATCCGCTGGATCAGGCTGGTGTTGACGTTTTCCTGCTGCCAACTGTCGAGCATCTGCTGGCTGAACGCATCGGTTCCCAGCGCGGTGACGTAGTGGACGCTCAGCGCGCTGGCATCCGTCTGCCGCGCGATATAGACCGAGGTGTTTAAGGTATCGCCGCCAAAGCCGCGGTTAACGGCCCCGTTCTTCTCTGACAGCTCAATCATGCATTCGCCAATGACGGCAATTTTTTTAGACATAGCCAGAACCTGCAATGGAATCGATATAAGCGCTAGTGTGCGCTGCGCTGTTTTGCTGGTCAATCATATTAAAACATCGTTCCATTATTTTTTTGACCTGACGCGCGTAATGTGACGAAAAGCGCATTTCCAGGAGAAACGCCGCTTTTTGACTATATTCAGGACTGACGTGATGCAAAAGGAGCGGAGTAGGGATGAGCAGAACCCGTAAAACGTTGGTTATCATCACAGGAACGATACTGTTGCTGATCGTTCTCTTCTTTATCGTGTTGGCCACCTTCGACTGGAACCGGCTGAAGCCGACGATTAATCAGAAAGTATCTGCCGAGCTGAACCGCCCGTTCGCCATCCGCGGCGATCTCGGCGTGGTCTGGGAGCGGCAGCCGGAGGAGCGCGGCTGGCGCAGCTGGATCCCGTGGCCCCATGTGCACGCGGAAGATATCGTGCTGGGCAACCCGCCGGCCATTCCCCAGGTGACCATGATCCACCTGCCGCGGGTGGAGGCGACCCTCGCCCCGCTGGCGCTGCTGAGCAAAACGGTGTATCTGCCGTGGATCAAGCTGGAACAGCCCGACGTGCGGCTGATCCGCCTGGCGGAAGACAACAATAACTGGACCTTTCAGCTGGCTGGCGATCAGCGTGCCTCGGGGGACAGCGCCCCCTCCAGCTGGTCTTTCCGCCTCGATAACATTCTCTTCGATCGCGGGACTATCGCCATTGATGACAAGATCACCCGCAGCGATATCACCATCCTCGTCGATCCCCTCGGCAAACCGCTGCCGTTCAGCGAAGTCACTGGCACGAAGGATCGGCATAGCGCGGCGAAACCAGGCGACTACGTCTTTGGCCTGTCGCTGAAGGGCCGCTATAAGGACCAGCCGGTCACCGGCAACGGTAAAATCGGCGGCATGCTGGCTCTGCGCAGCGCAAGCACGCCTTTCCCGCTGCAGGGCGACTTCCGCTCCGGCAATACGCGGGTGGCGTTCAGCGGCACGGTCAGCGATCCGCTCAACGTCGGCGGCATTGACCTGCGGCTGAAATTCGCCGGCGATTCGCTGCGCGATCTCTACGACCTGACCGGCGTGCTGTTGCCGGAGACGCCGTCGTTCTCCACCGACGGCCGTCTGCGCGCCGACTTTAAGCAGAAAAACAGCATGCGCTTTGACTATCAGAATTTTAACGGCCGGATCGGCGATAGCGACATTCATGGCTCTCTGACCTATACCACTGGCAAACCGCGGCCGAAGCTCAGCGGCGACATGGAGTCGAAGCAGCTGCGGCTGGCGGATCTCGGGCCGTTAATCGGCGTCGACTCCGGCAAAGGGACGAAGAAAAGCGCTGCGCGCCAGGCGGGCGATCGGCCGCAGCCGGCGGGTAAAGTGCTGCCGGCGGACCGCTTTGAAACCGATAAATGGCAGGTGATGGATGCCGATGTGCGCTTTAAGGGCCGGAGAATTGAGCACGGCGGTACGCTGCCGATCAGCGATCTGGCGACCCACGTGATCCTGGAGGATGGCGACCTGCGCCTGCAGCCGGTGCGCTTTGGCCTGGCCAACGGGTCGATTGCCGGCAGCGTGCACCTGCAGGGCGATAAAAAGCCGCTGCAGGGTGAGGCCAATCTGCAGGCGCGGCGACTGAAGCTGAAGGCGCTGATGCCGAACGTCGAGATGATGCAGAAAACCCTCGGCGAGATGAATGGCGACGTTCAGCTGCGCGGCAGCGGCAACTCGGTGGCGGCCCTGCTCGGCAACAGCAACGGCAACCTGAAGCTGCTGATGAATGACGGCCTGATCAGTCGCAACCTGATGGAAATTCTCGGCCTTAACGTCGGCAACTACCTGATCGGCCAGATTTTTGGCGATGAGGAGGTTCGGGTGAACTGCGCGGCGGCCAATATCGACGTGACCAACGGCGTCGCCCGGCCGCAGATTTTTGCCTTCGATACGGAAAACGCGCTGATCAATGTGACCGGGACCGCCAGCTTCGCCTCCGAGCAGCTGGACCTGACCATCGATCCGGAAAGCAAAGGCTTTCGGGTGATCACTCTGCGTTCCCCGCTGTATGTTCGCGGCACCTTTAAATCGCCGCAGGCGGGGGTGAAGGCCGGGCCGCTGATTGTCCGCGGCGCGGTAGCGGCGGCGCTGGCTACTCTGGTGACGCCGGCTGCCGCGCTGCTGGCGCTGATCTCCCCGGCGGAGGGCGATAGCAACCAGTGCCGGACCATATTGTCGCAGATGAAAAAGTAGGGGAGAGCCCTGACGCCAGCGGCGTCAGGGCGAAGGATCACAACGACTGGTGGCGGGTCTCGTGGGTCAGCAGCAGGGCGATCAGCGTCAGCGCCGCCATCGCCGCCAGATAGGTGCCGACCGCCGCGAGGCCATAGTTGCCCTGCAGCCAGGCGGCAATGTACGGCGCGACCGAGGCGCCGAGGATCGACGACACGTTATAGGAGAACGACGCCCCGGTGTAGCGCACTTCCGTCGGGAACAGCTCCGGCAGCAGCGCGCCCATCGGGCCAAAGGTCAGTCCCATCAGGCTTAAGCCCAGCAGCAGGAAGGCAAAGACCAGCAGCGGGTTACCGGAACCCAGCAGCGGTTTAAAGGCGAACAGGGCGAACAAAATAATCATCGTGGTGATGATAATCATGCTCTTACGACGACCAAAGGCGTCCGCCAGCAGGCCGGCGATCGGCACCATCACGCCAAAGCCAATCACCGCCATCATCAGCATCCACAGCACTTCGTTACGCGGCAGGCCCAGGCCATTCGGCGCCGCGCCGGTGCTGAAGGTCATCGAGTAGACGGTCATGATGTAGAACAGGGTATAGGTTGCCAGCATGATGAAGGTGCCCAGCACCGTCACGCGGACGTGTTTGGTCAACAGGGTACCCAGCGGGATTTTGACCTGTTTTTTCGCCGCCGCCACTTTGGCGAAGACCGGGGTCTCATGCAGCGAAACGCGAACATACAGACCGATGATCACCAGCACCGCGGAGAAGATAAACGGCACGCGCCAGCCCCACTCCATAAACTGCTGATCGGTTAACAGCCAGGAGAGCAGCAGGAAGGTGCCGTTGGCGAAGAAGAAGCCGATCGGCGCGCCCAGCTGCGGGAAGGAGCCATACAGGGCGCGCTTGCGCGCCGGGGCGTTTTCCGTTGCCAGCAGCGCTGCGCCGCCCCATTCCCCTCCGAGGCCAAGTCCCTGACCGAAGCGCGCCAGCGCCAGCAGCATCGGCGCGACAATGCCAATGCTTTCATAGCCGGGCAGCAGGCCGATTACCACAGTGGAGATCCCCATGGTTAACAGCGAGGCCACCAGGGTGACCTTCCGGCCGACGCGATCGCCGAAGTGGCCAAACAGCGCGGAGCCGATTGGCCGGGCGACGAAGGCGATGGCGAAGGTGGCCAGCGACTGCAGGGTGGCCGCGGCGGCATCGCCCTGCGGGAAGAAGATATGCGGGAAGACGATGACCGCGGCAGTGGCATAGATGTAGAAGTCGAAAAACTCAATGGCGGTGCCAATGAGCGAGGCGACAACGACTTTATTGCGTGAGTTGACCGGGGCGGTTTCCTGCGTGTTTTCGAGTGTGGTGGCTGTGGCTTGCATAGATCTTTCTTATTTTTGCGCGAACGAAAAGCCATATAGCCACAGCCATCGGGACATTTCAATCTGTAACAAACGCGGAAAATGAGCAAAAAAGAGGCAAAAAGCGGATAATTTTTACGCCAGAAAAAAGAGTTCTATGAAATGCTTCACACAATTAAAAAGATAGAGAATAAAACCAGTTTTTCGTTAAATAAAAGTTACGTCCTGGATTTATCTGCTGAAATCAAGCGCGAGGATGAATTTTGCCTCTTTTATTCATCCTCGCAATACCTCAGCGGTGGGTTTTGCCCGGCATCCGCCGGTCGTCTTTATACTCCGCGGTGGCGATCCACGCGGCGCAGAACAGCGTCAGGCGGGCAAAGAAATAGAAAAAGGCCATCAGCCCCAGCACCGATCCGAACGCCGCCCCGGAAGGGGATTTCACCAGCGCCGGCAGCGTCCAGGTCATGACGATTTTGATGATTTCAAAGCCAATCGCCGCGATAAGCGTGCCGCGAAACAGGGCTTTGCGCCGCGGACGGTGGCGCGGCAGCCGCCAGAAGATCCAGAAAAAGAGCAGATAGTTGGCAAAAATCGAGATGGCGAGACCGATCAGCCGCCAGGCGGGTTTCAGCCATTCAATATTGTCCAGATACAGCGCGGAGATAATCAACTGCTGGGCGGAACCGGCGACAGAGGTGATCGACAGCGTAATAATCAGCGCCACCAGCAGACCGATCAGCGAGATAAGATCGCGGAAGTATTTTATCCAGATTTTCTCCTCGTCCTGCGGCCGGCGCTCCCAGACGTCGCGCGACTGAGCGCGGATCGCTTCGCGCAGGTTGCCCATCCAGTTAATACCGGAATAGAGCGCCACCAGCAGGCCGACGAGGCCGACGGCGGTGCGCTGCTGCACCGCGGTGTTGATGGTGTTTTTCAGCGTCGCCGCCAGCGTCGGGTCGCTGACGTTTTGCAGAATTTTGTCGAAAATGTCCTGCAGCAGGGTCGGATGCCAGGCCAGCACGAAGCCGGCGGCGGCAAACGAGACCATCAGGATCGGGATCATCGACAGGAACGAGAAGTAGGTGATGGCCGCGCCGAACTGATTGCCCAGCCGGTCGTTGAAGCGCTCTGCGGCGCGTATCAGGTGGGCGACTACCGGGTTGCGCTGCACTTTGGCCGCCGTTCCGGTGACGGTCTTCAGCGCCTGGCTGGCTTTTTGCCCGACGGCCGTGTCATTGAGAGCGTCGAGGGGGCTTTTGTTTTTCTCCGGCTGCGTGTCCGGTTCCTGTGGGGGGCGTCGATCGTCGTTTTCCGGCGTCATACGTGATTTCTTCCTTTTTTACCGCGAGATTCAGCAAAAAGTATACCTTAAATGCCGTATTCTGCAGGAACGCATCTGCCCGCCCCTCGTTCACCCTCCGCGCGGATCAATCGACGTAATCTTTCATCAGCCCGCCCAGCCACTCCATAAACAGATGCACGCGGCGGGAGAGATTGCGCCGGTGCGGGTAGATAAGCGAGACCGGCAGCGGCTCAGCGCGGTACTGGGGCAGGATCTCAATCAGTTCGCCGGCGCGTAACGCCTCGCGCACGCCGGTGCGTGGCACCTGAATAATTCCCAGCCCGGCGATACAGGCCGCCTGATAGGTTTCCGTGCTGTTGACCGTCAATATGCCGCCGCTTTTTACCCAGCGCACGGCGCCGTCGATCACCACCTCGAAGCCGGAAGGACGGACCCCGAGGGTGCTGGCGTAGTGGATCAGGGCATGATCCGCCAGATCCTCCAGGGATTGCGGGTAGCCAAAACGGGTCAGGTAGTCCGGGCTGGCGCAGTTAATTTGCGTCAGCTTGCCCAGCGGGCGGGCGATAAGCCCGGAGTCTTTGAGCGCGCCGACGCGCACCACGCAGTCAAACCCCTCGCGGATCACGTCCACCAGCCGGTCGCTGCTGCTCAGCTCCAGTTCGATGCCCGGATACTGCTGCAAAAAAGCCGGCAGGTGCGGGATCACCAGCTTTTTGGCAAAACCGACCGGCATATCCACCCGCAGCCGGCCGCTGATGCTCGCCGGATCGTGCTGGAACATACCGTCCAGTTCGTCGAGGTTGCTCAGCAGATCCTTCGCCCGCTCGTAGTAGACCATTCCATCCTGGGTGAGCTGAACCCGGCGGGTGGTGCGGTGCAGGAGGCGCACGCCAAGATGGCTTTCCAGAGCCTGAATCTGCCGCGAGACGCTGCCTTTCGGCAGCGCCAGGGTCTCGGCGGCGCGGGAGAAACTCTCCAGATCCGCTATGCGAATGAATAACTGCATTGCATGAATTTTATCCATGCCGATGGCCTATTGTTGTTGTGAATGAAACAGTAAAACGTAATGTAGCGTATTTATTGTTTCACTGGCAGTTAATAAGCTGGAACACAATCACAACGCAACCTGAAAGGGGTCTTCTGATGACACAACGTATCGCTTTAGTGACCGGCGGCAGCCGCGGTCTGGGTAAAAACGCCGCGTTGAAGCTGGCGGCGAAGGGAACCGACATTCTTCTGACCTATCACAGCAACCGCCAGGCGGCGCTTGAGGTGGTGGCGGAGATTGAGCAAAAAGGGGTGAAGGCGGCAGCATTGGCGCTGAACGTCGGCGATCCTTCAACATTCGATGCTTTCGCCAGCGAGGTGACGCAGGTGCTGGTGCAGAAGTGGGGACGCACCACCTTTGATTATTTACTGAACAACGCCGGGATCGGCCTCAACGTCCCCTTCGCCGAGACCAGCGAAGCGCAGTTTGACGAGCTTATGAACATTCAGTTCAAAGGCCCGTTTTTCCTGACCCAGCGGCTGCTGCCCCTCCTGCAGGACGGGGGGCGCATCCTCAACGTTTCCAGCGGCCTGGCGCGCTTTGCCCTGCCGGGCTATGCGGCCTACGCCGCGATGAAGGGGGCGATGGAGGTTCTGACCCGCTATCAGGCGAAAGAGCTGGGTGGACGGGGGATATCGGTGAACATCATCGCGCCGGGGGCCATTGAGACCGACTTTGGCGGCGGGGTGGTGCGCGATAACGCCGAGGTGAATCGGCATATCGCCGCCCAGACCGCGCTGGGGCGCGTCGGGCTGCCGGATGATATCGGCGACGCCATCGCCGCCCTGCTCAGCGATGAGCTGGCGTGGATGAACGCGCAGCGCGTGGAAGTCTCGGGAGGGATGTTCCTCTGAACCCCGCTGTCGTCAGACCGTGAGCGGCGGTGCGCTAGGGCGCATCGCCCTCCGCGCGCAGCCGACCGAACAGCCAGTCGTTGTGCCAGCGCCCGTTGAGCCAGTAGTTCTCCCGCAGCTCCCCCTCCAGCCGGAAGCCGGCTTTGAGCAGTAACTGCCTGGACGCCTCGTTGCCGGCGGTGACGCTGGCGGTCAGGCGGCGGACGCCGCCGGTGGTGAAGGCGTAGTCGCACAGCGCGCGCAGCGATTCGTAGCCGTAGCCACGACCCTGCGCCGCCGGGGCGAAGAGAAAGCCGACCTCGGCAATGTCGCGCTGATGATGTTGGTAACCGGTGAGGCCGAGCGGGGTATGGGTCAGCCTGTCGCGCACCACCAGGCACAGCCAGTGTTCATCCCCGGGCGTCCACGGCGGCAGCCGCGAATCGAACGCCTCGCGGATGGCCGCCTGCGGCCTGGGGTCGGCCACGTAAAGCATGACCTGCGGATCCTGCTGCAGGGAAAGAAAAAACGACCAGTCGTCCAGCTGCAGCGGTGAGCAGCGCAGGCGCGGCGTCAGAAGTTCAGGCATAAGCGTCATTCCGGGCAGGGCGAATCCTCTGAACATAGCAGGAGAAGGCCGCGGGGAACAGCCCGACTAGGTTGGCTCGCCGTAGAGGCCAATCAGCCGGCGCACGACGCCGTTGGTCCAGCCGAAGCCATCCTGCAGGGGATACTCCCCGCCGCCGCCCTCATGCGGAACGCCGGTGGCGATATGGTATTTCTCAATCAGTTTGTGGTGCTGCTTGTAGAAGTGGTTGACCGTCTGCAGCCAGCTCCAGGCGATCTCATCGCCCAGCGGATCCTGGCCGTAGCGTTTAAATCCCTGCACCGCCATCCACTGCAGCGGCGCCCAGCCGTTGGGTTTATCCCACTGCTCGCCGCTCTCGTATTCGGTGGCCATGATCCCGCCGGGGGTGAGCAGGCGGGCCCGCACCGCATCGGCAAGGCGTTCCGCCTGTTCGTGGGTCGCCAGGCCGACGTAAAGGGTGACAATGCTGGCGGCGGAAAACAGCGCCAGCTGTTCGCGGCGCCAGTCATAATCGCGAAAACAGCCGTTCTCATCGTCCCACAGATAGCGGTTAACCGCCGCCCGCCGATCCTGAGCCTTCTGGCGGAAGGCCGCTTCCGTCTCGCGATCGCCCTTCAGGCCGGAGAGGTTGGCGATGGTCGTCTCCAGCTTGAACAGGAAGGCGTTCAGGTCGATGGGGATAAACTGCGTGGTGCGGATACTGGCCAGTCGCGTGATATCCCGCAGCCAGCGGCTGGAGTAGTCCCAGCCGGACGCGGCGCCCGCCCGCAGGTCGCGGTAGACTTCATTAGCCGGCCGTCCGGAGTGTCGGGCGGTCTCCACGTCCTCGCGCCACGATTCATCCCGCGGCGTGTCCCGGTCGTCCCAGTAGCGATTGAGCAGGGAGCCATCCGGCATGCGCACTACGTGCCGATACGCCTGATGCGGGATCAGTGACTCGGCGCCGTCCATCCAGAAGGCATGCTCCATCTTCAGATGATCCAGATAGCGCTTCGCGCCGCGCACGCCGTCCTCTTCAAAGAGTTCGACCATCAGGGCGAACACCGGGGGCTGCGAGCGGCTGAGGTAGTAGGTGCGGTTGCCGTTCGGAATGTGACCGTAGGTTTCAATCAGCCAGGCGAAGTTATCGGCCATGCATTTCAGCAGATCTTCCCGGCCGCTCTCCGCCAGCCCCAGCATGGTGAAATAAGAGTCCCAGTAATAGGTTTCGCTAAAGCGACCGCCGGGCACGATATAGGCCTGCGGCAGCGCCAGCAGCGATGACCAGGGGATATGATCCTGAGGCTCGCGGGTCAACACCGGCCATAGTTTATCGATATGCTCTTTCAGCGTCAGGCTGGGGTCGGAGGTGTAGACGTCGGTATGGCTCTCCGGCAGCCAGAAATTATCCTCAACGAACTGCCGCAGGTCGAAATCGGGCTGGCGTTTGACCTTCCGGTAATTCCGCAGGATGTCCAGCGGGTCGTGTTTCGGCGCGCAGTCGGGAAAAGTTTTGCTGTCGGCAAAAATGCGTGATTTTTGCACGTTGGTAAACAGCTCAAGATAGCGATCCGCCGGGGTGAGGGCATCGGAGGCCGGAAGCCCCTCGATCACCTCAGGCTCCGGTTCAGCGTCAATCATCTCATCCAGCTTTAATTCGTACGGATCGGCTTCGTAGCAGGGATCGATGTCGATCCTTAACTCGTCGTCTTCAACGTGGCGTAATTTCTGGCTGAACATAGCGATACGGACCTCCGGATAGCGTGAGTTCGCGGCCGGGCGTACCCGGCCTTGTCTTTTAAGCGTAGACAGTCGCTTCGGTGAGTGTGAAGTAAACTGTGCGTTAGATCACGCTTTTCCGCCGGCAGGGGACGCGGTGATTTCTAATTAACACCTTGATAAATAATAATAAGTTCGCGATTAGGTGAAGATAAAATTCGGAGCATTCATTATGCAACAAAATTTTATCCCGGCGCGCTCACTCCCACGCCGCCTCCAGCATCTCCAGCAGCTGTTCGCTGCTCAGGCTGACCGGATTAGCCTTCATCGACGAGGAGGTGCTGGCGGCCAGCGCCGCCGGCTCCAGGGCGTCGCGCGCCACGCCGAGGTCGCGCAGGGTGCCGAGACCGGCGCGATGGCTCCATTCCCGCAGGCTGTCCCAGACCCGATCCGCCGGGACCTCCAGCCCGTCGGCCAACCAGCGGCGAACGTCGTTGAAGCGCTGGCGCAGGGCGGGGTCGTTTATCTGCGACTCATTCAGCGCCAGCCCAAACGGCAGCAGGCTGCCGCATAAGGCGCCGTGCGAGGCGCGGCTCAGGCCGCCCAGCGGGCCGGCGAGGCCGTGGATCACCCCCAGCCCGGCGTTCGCCAGCGCCACTCCGCCGCACAGGCTGACCCAGGCCATCTCGTCGCGGCTGGCCGGGCACTCTTTTTCCATCAGAACCTTCAGCGCGCGGATGCCGCGCGGGATCGCCTGCTGACAGAGGGCGTCGGTGAAAGGGATGGCCCGGCTGCAGAGCCAGGGCTCGATCACCTGGGTCAGGGCGTCGAGGCCGGAGCTCAGGGTGATGCTGCGCGGCGCGTTGTCGGTTAGCGCCGGGTCGACAATAGCCAGGTCAGGCAGCATCCGGTCGTCGCGCAGGCTCACTTTCCGCTGCTGTTCCACGACGTTGATCACCGCGTTTTTAGTGACTTCCGCGCCTGTGCCCGCGGTGGTGGGGATCGCCACGAACGGCAGCGGGCTGGCTTCCAGCTGACGGCCGGTTCCCACGACTTCCAGATAGTCGACCAGCGGGCCGGTGGCGGGCGCCAGCGCCGCAATCGCCTTACCGGCGTCAATCACCGCGCCGCCGCCGAGGCTGACCACCGCCCTGATCCCTTTCTCGCGCGCCAGCTGGACGCCCTGCTCAATATCGATAAGCCAGGGTTCGCGGCTTATCGCCAGCGTCGTGACCGCCAGCTGCAGCGCCTCCAGCTGATGGCGGAGAAATGCCGCCCGCTGCGGGCTGGCGCCATGCACCAGCAGAACAGGACCGCCCTGCTGCGCCAGCCAGGGGGCGGCGCTCTGGGCCTGACCGCGGCCAAAACGAATATTTGCAGGCATCAAAACGGTAAAAGGGGTCAACATGTCGGGTTCCTTTTCGGCAAACAGGCTGGAATCAACTATACACATTATCCAGCGCTCTGCCTTGTTGCTGGCTGGCAATAGAGTAGAGTGAATGAACTCTCTTTTATGGCTGAGGAATCGCTGACGATGCTAACAATTCTGGGCAAACGCTCTTCAATCAATGTACGGAAAGTGCTGTGGACCTGCGAGGAGATCGGGCTGGCGTACCAGCAGGAGGATTACGGCAGCGGGTTTAAGCCCCTGGACACCCCCGATTTTCAGCGCCTGAATCCTAACAGCCTGGTGCCGGTGCTGCTGGACGATGACTTTGTGCTCTGGGAGTCGAACAGTATCTGCCGCTATCTGGCGCGAAAAGCGGAGCGCTGGGATCTGCTGCCCGCCGAGCCGCAGCCCGCCGCCGAGGTGGAGCACTGGATGGACTGGCAGGCGACCGAGTTCAATAATGCCTGGCGCCATGCTTTTATGGGGCTGGTGCGTAAAGATCCCCGCTTTCAGGATCCGGCGGCGATTAAAGAGAGCATTGCCGCCTGGACCCACTGCGTGCGCATTGTCGAAGCGCAGCTGCAGCGGACCGGGGCGTGGGTCGCCGGCGAGCACTTCACCCTGGCTGATATTGTGCTGGGCCTGTCGGTGCATCGCTGGAAGATGACGCCCTTTGCCCATCCGGAAATGCCGGCCGTGGAGCGCTGGTATATGGCGCTCAATCAGCGCCCGGCGTTTATGCGCCATGGAAATAACGGCGTGGCGTAGCGAACGGGCCAGGGCCTTATCGATTTTTCAGCGTATTCGCTTTGCACTGGCGGGGTAATGCCGCTACGATCCCGCGTCTATTTTTTATCCCATCCCAAATAACGTGTGGCAGGCAGGTGCAGTTTGAAAAAACGGTTAGGCCTTGTGCTACTGGCATTACTGTTGATTTCAGGCTGTTCCGGCACGCTGTCGCAAATGAGCCCGCCCAGCAATGAAACCAGTCTGACAGGGCGCAACGGTCAGCGGCTTTCCGTCGATGATTATGTCAGGCATTACATGCGCGAGAAGCAGGTCAGCGGCATGGTGGTGGCAATTATTCATCATAACGGCCCGGCGGAGTTTCACTGCTTCGGCGTGACTGATGACCAACATCGCTACCCGATAACCCCGCATACGCTGTTTGCCCTCGGCTCGCTGAGCAAAGGGGTTACCGCCGAAGTGGTCACGATGCTGGTGAACGAGGGCCGTTTCCACTGGCACGACACGCTGCAGACCCTGCTGCCGCCGGGTACCGCGCTGAGTGAGGATGCCCGTAAGATAACCTTGCTGCAGCTGGTGACGCATACCTCAGGGCTGCCGCGGCAACCGATGAATATGCTGTCGCTTGAGCACCTGCTGGCCTATCTCAACGATGGCGAGAACTTCTACCATGAGCTCGATGCCGATGGCGTACTGAGTTATCTGCAGAATTTCCAGGCCCCGGCGGAACCGGCGCCGAGTTACTCCAACCTCGGCTACGCGATCCTCGGCTATCTTCTCCAGTACCAGACTGGCGAATCGATTGAGACGCTGGCCTCGCGGATGATCTTCCGCCCGCTGGCGATGGGGAACACCAGCTTCCTGCCGCAAACGCTGCGTGATTATCCGTGGCGGGCGCTGGGCCATGCTGGCGATCAGCCGAAGTTTAAACCCCGCGGCGCGCTGACGCCGGACTGGCAGTTCCGTCATAACATGGTCGGCGCGGCGAGTTTGTACAGCGACGCCGGGGATCTGATTCACTATGCCCGCGCCCACTTCGCGCCCACCGGTCAGGCGGCGCTGGACCAGGCGTTCCGCGACGTTAGCGTCGACTATTATCCGCGACGGATTGAAGCGGCGAATATCGCCTGGGTAACAGACACGTTCGGCGAGCAGCAATTAACCTATCAGGTGGGGTACATCGGCGGCTATTCGAGCTATATCGGTTTTGATAAAGCGAATCAGAATGCGGTGGTGGTGCTGCAAAACAGCTTTAACTGGAGCAACTATATCGGCCACCAGATCCTGCGTCACCTGGCGGCGCAATAAAAAAGCCCCGTCCGGAGACGGGGCTGCGCGCCTTAGCGCATGGTGACAAACTCTTCTGCCGCCGTTGGGTGAATGGCGACGGTGTTGTCGAAGTCTTTTTTGGTGGCGCCCATCTTCAACGCCACCGCAAAGCCCTGCAGCATCTCATCCATTCCGAAGCCGATGCCATGGATACCGACAATCTTCTCTTCCGGGCCGACGCACACCAGCTTCATGCGGCACGGCTGGCGGTGCGAGGTGACGGCGGTGTACATCGCGGTGAAGGAGGATTTGTAGACCTTCACGGCGTCGTCGCCATACTGCTCGCGCGCCTGCGGCTCGGTTAAGCCGACGGTGCCGATAGGCGGGTGGCTGAAGACCACGGTCGGAATGTTGTTGTAGTCCAGATGCTCTTCCGGTTTGTTGTTAAACAGGCGTTCGGAGAGACGACGGCCTGCGGCCACGGCCACCGGGGTCAGCTCAACGGCACCGGTGTTATCGCCCACGGCGTAGATGCCCGGCACGCTGGTGTTCTGGAACTTATCGACGACGATGTAGCCTTTATCGTCAGTTTTCACGCCGGTAGCCGCCAGGTTGAAGTTATCGGTCGCCGGTTCGCGGCCAATCGCCCAGATCAGGCAGTCAACGGTCTGGCTGCGGCCATCTTCCAGCTCAAGGGTCAGGCTGCCGTCGGCATGCTTCACCACCGCTTTCGGGATGGCGTTGGTATGCAGCTGCGGACCTTCGGCGTTCATCACTTCCACCAGCGTTTCGACGATCAGCGGATCGAAGCTGCGCAGCGGCGCGTGCTTGCGCACGAACAGGTGGGTCTCAGCGCCGAGGCCGTTAATCACCCCCGCCAGCTCAACGGCGATGTAGCCCGCGCCGACCACCGCCACGCGCTTCGGCAGCGCCGGCAGTTCGAAGAAACCGTCGGAATCAATACCGTATTCCACGCCCGGAATGGTCGGGTGGCTCGGACGGCCGCCGGTGGCGATCAGGATATGATCGGCCGTAATGGTCTCGCCGTTCACTTCCACGGTGTGGGCATCGACAAAGCGCGCAAAGCCTTTGATCACGTCGACGTTGTTCTTACCCAGCACGTTGTCGTAGGAGGTATGAATGCGGTCGATATAGGCGCTGCGGCTGGCGACCAGCTTCTCCCAGTCGAAATGGTTGATGGTGGTATCGAAACCGTAGTCCGGGCCGTAAAGATGAATCGCTTCGCGGATCTGCGCCGCATGCCACATCACTTTTTTCGGCACGCAGCCGACGTTGACGCAGGTGCCGCCCAGCGCTTTGGCTTCAATCAGCGCGCACTTCTGGCCGTACATGGCCGCACGGTTAATCGAGGCGATACCGCCGCTACCGCCGCCGATGGCGAGGTAATCATAATGTTTGCTCATGCCCATATGTCCTTAATCGTTGATTGCCGCGATTGTAACGCGAGGCGTAAAAGGTTCCACCGATGGTTGCGATTACTCCGGCACGATCCAGCTGACGGTCGTGTGACCGGTACCGGCCGGCACCAGCTTGCTGTGCAGCCACGGCAGCACATTGTTCATCTGCTGCTCCAGCTTCCACGGCGGGTTGATGACGATCATCCCGGAGGCGGTCATGCCGCGCTGGTCGCTGTCAGGACGTACCGCCAGCTCAATCTGCAGAATCTTGCGAATGCCAGTGGCTTCTAAGTCTTTGATCATGCGTTTGATCTGCGCGCGCAGCACCACCGGGTACCACAGCGCGTAGGTGCCGGTGGCGAAGCGTTTGTAGCCTTCGTTAATTCCGGTCACCACCGCCTGATAGTCGGTTTTAATTTCGTACGGCGGGTCGATCAGAATCAGACCGCGGCGCGAGACCGGCGGCAGTTTGGCTTTCAGCTGCTGGTAGCCATCGGCTTTATCGACGCGCGCGCGGCTGTCTTTCTGAAACTCGGCGCGCAGCAGCGGGAAGTCGCTCGGGTGCAGCTCGGTCATCTGCAGGCTGTCCTGCTCGCGCAGCAGCTGGCGGGCGATCAGCGGAGAACCCGGGTAGTAGCGCAGCTGGCCGTTACGGTTGAAGTGTTCGACCACCGAAATATAGGGCTCAAGCTCTGCCGGCAGGTCGTCTTGCTGCCAGATGCGGGCGATGCCTTCGAGATACTCGCCGGTACGCTCGGCGTGCTCGCCGCTCAGCTGATAGCGGCCCGCGCCGGCGTGGGTGTCCAGGTAGAGAAACGGTTTTTCTTTCTCTTTCAGCGCTTCAATGATCAGGCTCTGAACGGTGTGTTTGAGGACGTCGGCGTGGTTGCCTGCGTGAAAGCTGTGGCGATAACTGAGCATGGATGCAGAGATTCCGGGAAATAAACAAGTTAACCGATAGTTTACCGCAGATCGGCCGAGATTACCGCTGCGCCGCCGCGCTGTTTCATTTCTGCCAAAAGCATTGCAAAACATAACGCTGTCATAAAAGCGTCAAACGGGCGCGCTAGCGTCGGATACAGGCAAGGTAATTGTTTGAATAAAAGGAAAAATAATGAAAAAGCAACTCTCGCTGCTGGCCGTTGCGCTGCTGCTGGCGCAACCGGTTCTGGCTAAAGACATCCCGCTGAACAGGGCGGCGGCCCTCGCCAATAGCGTGACGCCGGCTGCCTCCAGCCAGGCGTATGACGATCTTGAGCAACAGGCGCTGGCGCAGTTGCGCCACGCGCTGCAAGGGGATGCCGCGACGCTGACCCGCGATCGGTTGGCGCACACGAAACAAAACAAAACCCAGGCCGATACCGCCTGGCTGAAGGCCAGCGGCTACGACTTCCAGACCCGGGCAAACCAGCAGGCGGATATTGCGCTATTGTCGGCGTTCAGCAGTCTGCCGGAGACCGTCGTGAAGCAGAATCTGGCGACGGTGACCGCCATCAACCGCGACGCCGTGCAGACCACCCGCCGTCAGGCGCTGGCCGATGCGCAAGGGATTAGCTACCTCTATTTCCTCAGCGACGCGCTGGGGCCTCGTCTGGGCAACGCGTTTCTGACCGCCTATGACCAGGGCGCGCTGGGGAAAGCGGCGGCGCTGATCAAAGCCTCGGAAGTCAGCACCGGCGAGGCGAAAAAGCACTTCCACAATCCGCGGCCGTTCCTGGTCCAGGGCAACACCATTCACCTGGTGCCGGACGACGTGGTGGTGAAGGATAACCAGCCCTATACCGCCGACGGCGGCTCGTTCCCCAGCGGCCACACCAACACTGGCTATACCGATGCGTTGCTGCTGGCGGCGATGATCCCGGAGCGCTACGACGCGCTGGTGGCGCGCGGCGCCCGCTATGGCTACTCGCGCATTGTGCTGGGCGTCCACTATCCGCTGGACGTGATCGGCTCGCGGATGGTGGCCGAGCGCAACGTGGCCCATTATCTTAACGATCCGCGCTACCGGGTATTATTTAACGAAGCCCGCGATCAGCTGCGCGCCGTGCTGGCGAAAGCCTGCGGTACGTCGCTTGCCGAGTGCGCGAAGAGCAGCGTGAAAGACGATCCCTGGCGCGATCCGGCGATGCGTGATTTCACTCGTTTCGCCATGACCTACGACCTGCCGCGGCAGAAGGGGCCGCAGCCGCGCCTGCAGGCGCCGGAGGGGGCGGAAGTGCTGCTGGAGGCTGCCCTGCCGCAGCTGTCTGCGGCCCAGCGCCTGGCGCTGATGGTCAACACCGCGCTGCCGGCGGGCTACCCGCTGTCCGGCGCCACCCCCGAACAGCAGTTCTGGCAGCGGCTGAATCTGTCGGCGGCCTGGGAGATGGCGCAAAAAAGGCATTAATGCGGTTTCCGACACGCTGCGCCGCGTGTCGCGCTTTTCCGGCAACGGGCGGACTTATCGCAGCAATACCCAGGCTGACGCACCGCCCGTCATTGAAATTCCCCCAACTATCCCCCATTCTAGATCTCATGCATAAGCGCCGGACGCGCGCTTCACTCACCCTTTTCAACAGGACAGCGCATATGACCAATCCATTACTGACGCCTTTTTCCCTGCCGCCTTTTTCTGCGATCAAACCAGAGCACGTGGTCCCAGCGGTCACCAAAGCGCTGGAGGATTGCCGGGCCGCGGTGGAAAGCGCAGTGGCGCACGGCGCGCCGTATAGCTGGGAAAATCTTTGCCAGCCGCTGGCGGAAGTGGACGATGTGCTGGGACGCATCTTCTCGCCTGTCAGCCATCTCAATTCGGTAAAAAACAGCCCGGAACTGCGTGAGGCCTACGAACAGACGCTGCCGCTGCTCTCCGAGTACAGCACCTGGGTCGGCCAGCATGAAGGGCTGTATAAAGCCTACCGCGATCTGCGCGATGGCGATAACTACGCCACGCTGAATACCGCGCAGAAAAAAGCGGTGGATAACGCGCTGCGCGATTTCGAATTATCCGGTATTGGCCTGCCGCCGGAGGCGCAGAAACGCTACGGTGAAATCGCCGCGCGCCTCTCTGAGCTGGGCAACCAGTACAGCAACAACGTCCTTGACGCCACCATGGGCTGGAACAAGCTGGTGACCGACGTCGCCGATCTGGCCGGTATGCCGGAAAGCGCGCTGGCCGCCGCTCAGGCGCAGGCCCAGGCCAAAGAGCAGGAAGGGTATCTGCTGACCCTGGATATCCCGAGCTACCTGCCGGTGATGACCTACTGCGACAACCAGGCGCTGCGCGAAGAGATGTACCGCGCCTACTCCACGCGCGCCTCCGACCAGGGGCCAAACGCCGGTAAATGGGATAACAGCCCGGTGATGGCGGAGATCCTCGCCCTGCGCCACGAGCTGGCGCAGCTGCTGGGCTTTGACAGCTACGCCTTTAAATCCCTCGCCACCAAAATGGCGGAGGATCCGCAGCAGGTGCTCGACTTCCTCACCGACCTGGCAAAACGCGCCCGTCCGCAGGGCGAAAAAGAGCTGGCCCAGCTGCGCGCTTTCGCTAAAGCCGAGTTCGGCGTCGAAGAGCTGCAGCCGTGGGACATCGCTTACTACAGCGAAAAACAGAAACAGCATCTCTACAGCATCAGCGATGAGCAGCTGCGCCCCTATTTCCCGGAAAACAAAGCCGTTAACGGTCTGTTCGAAGTGGTGAAGCGCATTTACGGCATTACCGCCAAAGAGCGTACCGATGTCGACGTGTGGCATCCGGAAGTGCGCTTCTTCGAGCTGTATGACGAACACAACGAGCTGCGCGGCAGCTTCTATCTCGACCTGTATGCCCGCGAGCACAAGCGCGGCGGGGCGTGGATGGACGACTGCGTCGGCCAGATGCGTAAGCTGGATGGTTCCCTGCAGAAGCCAGTCGCCTACCTGACCTGTAACTTCAACCGTCCGGTCAACGGCAAACCGGCGCTGTTCACCCACGACGAAGTGATCACCCTGTTCCACGAGTTTGGCCACGGTCTGCACCACATGCTGACCCGCATCGATACCGCCGGGGTTTCCGGCATCAGCGGGGTGCCGTGGGACGCGGTCGAGCTGCCGAGCCAGTTTATGGAAAACTGGTGCTGGGAGCCGGAAGCGCTGGCCTTTATCTCCGGTCATTATGAAACCGGTGAACCGCTGCCGCAGGCGCTGCTGGAGAAAATGCTGGCGGCGAAAAACTACCAGGCGGCGATGTTTATTCTGCGCCAGCTGGAGTTCGGCCTGTTCGATTTCCGCCTGCACGCGGAGTACAAGCCGGAGCAGGGGGCGAAAATCCTTGAGACCCTCGCGGAGATTAAAAAGCAGGTCGCCGTGGTGCCGGGCCCAACCTGGGGCCGCTTCCCGCACGCCTTCAGCCATATCTTCGCCGGCGGTTACGCGGCGGGTTACTACAGCTACCTGTGGGCTGACGTGCTGGCGGCAGACGCCTTCTCACGCTTCGAAGAAGAGGGGATCTTCAACCGTGAAACCGGTCAGTCGTTCCTCGATAACATCCTGAGTCGCGGCGGTTCTGAAGAGCCGATGGTGCTGTTCAAACGCTTCCGCGGGCGCGAGCCGCAGCTGGATGCGATGCTGGAGCATTACGGGATCAAGGGTTAAGTCTGCGGTGAAGATCTGCTTAATTGATGAAACGGGCGCCGGAGACGGCGCCTTATCTGTTTTAGCCGCCCGCTGGGGGCTGGAGCAGGATGACGATAACCTGATGGCGCTGGTGCTGACCGCTGAGCATCTGGAGCTGCGTAAGCGCGATGAGCCCAAACTCGGCGGTATCTTCGTCGATTTCGTCGGCGGGGCGATGGCCCACCGACGCAAGTTTGGCGGCGGCCGCGGTGAAGCGGTGGCCAAAGCGGTCGGTATTAAAGGCGATTATCTGCCGGATGTCGTCGATGCCACCGCCGGATTGGGGCGTGACGCCTTTGTGCTGGCGTCGGTCGGCTGTCGCGTGCGGA
The DNA here is from genome assembly GCF_040065795.1 of Klebsiella sp. JB_Kp004. Taxonomy (NCBI): domain Bacteria; kingdom Pseudomonadati; phylum Pseudomonadota; class Gammaproteobacteria; order Enterobacterales; family Enterobacteriaceae; genus Klebsiella; species Klebsiella sp. JB_Kp004. The sequence goes on from NZ_JBEAKW010000002.1 coordinate 58,090, forward strand.
TGCTGGAGCGTAATCCGGTGGTCGCCGCGCTGCTCGACGATGGCCTGGCCCGCGGCTATGCCGATGCGGAAATCGGCGGCTGGCTGCAGGAGCGGCTGCAGCTGATCCACGCCTCCAGCCTGACGGCGCTGACCGATATTACCCCGCGTCCGCAGGTGGTCTACCTCGACCCGATGTTCCCGCATAAGCAGAAAAGCGCGCTGGTGAAGAAAGAGATGCGCGTCTTTCAGTCGCTGGTGGGGCCCGATTTAGACGCCGATGGCCTGCTGGCCCCGGCGCGCCAGCTGGCGACCAAACGGGTGGTGGTGAAGCGCCCGGATTACGCGCCGCCGCTGGCGGAAGTCGCCACGCCGAACGCGGTGGTGACCAAAGGGCATCGGTTTGATATTTACGCCGGCACGCCGGCGTAAATTTGCAATCTATCAGGTATCGCGCCGTCATGTTGCCGGGTGGCGGCTACGCCTTACCCGGCCTACATAATCATTTATATATCAGATGGATATCATTCCCGCATGCCGGGCTGAGAAAGGCGTAAACCGACGATCATCTCTACCGCTCAGCTTCCCCCGGGGTATTAATCATCCGGTTCAGCCACGGCACCATCAGCGCCATCACTACCGTGACCCCCAGGGTCACCAGGCCAATTTTACTGAACACGCTGGTGTAAACGGGCAGCGTCTGCAGCGGGTCGGTGATATTTTCCGGCACCGCGGTGAAGGTCGCCACATAGCCGCCGAGCAGGAACGCGGCGGCCTGGGTCAGGAACCACATCCCCAGAATAAAGCCCATCAGATGCTGCGGCACCAGCGCGGCGACCATCGCCAGCCCCAGGGCGCTGATCAGCAACTCGCCCAGGCTCTGGAACAGATAAACCAGCACAATAAACCACGGCGAGGTTAATCCCTGGGCGTCGGCGAACCACATCCCGGCGGCCGCGGCGGTAAGGAAGCCCAGCGCGCAGAGGAACATCCCGAGGGTAAATTTCACCGGCATGGTCAGGTCTTTACCCTTGTGGCCGAGATGGGTGTAGATCGCCGCCAGCACCGGGCTGGCCACCACCACCCAGAAGGGGTTCAGGGCCTGGAAACTGACCGGGTTGATGGTAAAACCCAGGATCTGATGATGGACGTTATTGATGGCGAAGAAGTTCAGCGAGGTCGGCATCTGGGCGTAGAGAATGTAAAACAGCACCGCCTCGATCATCAGGATAAAGGCGACGAACATTTTGTTGCGCCCGGTTTTATCAAGGCGAAACGCCTCGCGGAAAAAGAATGCAATGACCACGACCGACAGGACAATCAGCACCAGGTTGGCGATCATCACGTTATGCATCAGCCAGGCGCAGAGAAAAATCATCACCACCGTACCGGCCAGCACCAGCGCCAGATTGCGCAGGCAGAGGGGGCGATGATCGGGCTCGGAACCAATCTCTTTCACCATCCCGCGGCAGGCGAGGTAGACCAGCAGCGCGATAATCAGCCCCGCGCCGCACAGGTTATAGGTCACCGCGTAGCCAAACTTTTCCGCGATCACCGGCGCCAGCGACAGCGACAGCAGCGAACCGATGTTTATCGACATATAAAACAGGGTAAACGCCCCGTCGAGACGGGCATCCTTCGGCGGATAGCATTTTGACAGCAGGCTCGCCGGGTTGGCTTTAAACAAACCGTTGCCGACGGCGATGGTGCCGAGGGCGATAAAGATCAGCTGCGGTTTCAGCAGCGACATCCCGGTCATAAAGTAGCCGATGGCCAGCACAATCGCGCCGAGCACCAGCGTGCGTTTGGTCCCCAGCAGATGGTCGCCCACGTAGCCGCCGATGGAGATCAGCCCGTAAACCAGCGCCGCGAAGGCGCCGAAGGTGATAAAGGCCTGTTCCTGAGAGAAGCCCAACTGTTTCACAAAGAAGACCGCCAGGATCCCCTGAACGCCGTAATAGCCAAAACGTTCCCAGAGCTCCACAAAGAAGATCATAAAGAACGGACGAGGTTGCTGCAGCAAGCCCGTAGGTGCAGTTGTATTCATATTCCTTCGCCTTGTATTACTTTCCCAAAAAGTATGAACGCGTATGCCAGAACGCGCCGAAAATGTCTGATAACTCGCCATGCTGCGGTTATTGGCTTATTGAATAGATTATTATATAGATGTTTTAGTGAATAACTGGTTGATCACACTAATTGAATGGCTTTTTTATGGAGTTAAGCTCTATTGTCTGGCGAGGCGGAAGCGAAAATAAAAACGCCCGCAGCGGCGGGCGTCTGGCATGACACAACGGGACGGTTATTCGTCTTCTTCGTCGCGTAGCGGGACAATCAGCATGTCGACATGGACGGTGTTGATCAGCTGACGGGCAGAGGACATCAGCTTGCTCCAGAAGTCCTGATGGTGGCCGCAGACCACCAGGTCCATATCATATTTTTTAATCGCATCGACCAGCACCTGGCCCAGGTCGCCGCTGCCGCTCAGGGTCTCGGTGATCGGGTAGCCGGCGTTGGTCGAGAGCTCGGTCAGCGCGTGATGGGTCTCTTCGGAGATGCGTTTTTGCATGTCGCCGAGGTTCACGTCAATCAGCCCGGTGTAGAGGTCGGAGTAATTCACATCCACGTGGATCAGGGAGACTTTCGCGTTATACGGGCGGGCCATAGAAACGGCTTTTTCAACCAGTACTTTACTCTCCGGGGACAGGTCTACTGCAATCAGAATATGTTTGTAAGCCATAGTGTTACTCCTTCCATAAGTTTGTCGATGACCATTGGACCTGACAGCTGGCGCTGCCGTTTCGCCCGCGTCCTGCGTGCTACATTCGCGGGAGGGTAGCCTTTAAGGACTTCATTGTAGAAGATATTTCTTACCTTATAGCGCCCCCCGCACTCCGTCAATGCACTGGGTTCACCTAAAAGTTAAACAAATTTATCCGTCTTACGTATTGATAACGAATAACCTTGTGGTAAAAAAATTAATGGATCTCCTACACTATTTAATGAGCCGGTCGGAAAAATAAATGTGATCGGAATCGCACTCTTTACGGTATTGTCGTCGGTTATTTGGGGAGCGGTAGCCGCGGAGGGTTTCTCCGTGGGCGGGTCGCCGGGGAGGAGGTATGATCAGCACTATTGCGCTGTTTTGGGCCCTGTGTGTCGTTTGTGTGGTGAATATGGCACGCTACTTCTCATCGTTGCGTGCATTATTGGTTGTGCTACGTGGTTGCGATCCCTTGCTCTATCAGTACGTCGATGGCGGCGGCTTTTTTACCTCGCACGGGCAGCCCAGCAAACAGATGCGCCTGGTGTGGTATATCTATGCCCAGCGCTACCGTGACCATCATGACGATGAATTTATTCGTCGCTGCGAACGTGTTCGTCGCCAGTTTATTCTGACCAGCGCCCTGTGCGGCCTGGTGGTGGTGAGCCTGATTGCGTTGATGATCTGGCACTGACGGCATCTTCGGGATAAAAAAACGGGCCAGCAAGCTGGCCCGTTTTGAACGAATAACGCTTAAATCAGCTTCAGGGAGAGCCAGTAAAGGACGCCTGAAAGGATAATCGCTGCCGGCAGGGTCAGCACCCAGGCCATCAGAATGCTCGTCACCGTCTTTTTCTGCAGACCACCGCCATCCACCAGCATCGTCCCCGCTACCGAGGAGGAGAGTACGTGGGTGGTGGAGACCGGCATCCCGGTGTAGCTCGCCAGACCGATAGACACCGCAGCGGTCATCTGCGCCGACATCCCCTGGGCGTAGGTCATGCCCTTCTTACCAATCTTCTCACCGATAGTGGTCGCCACGCGGCGCCAGCCGATCATGGTGCCAATACCCAGCGCCAGTGCGACCGCCATGATAATCCAGATTGGCGCGTACTCGATGGTGCTCAGCATATCGGTTTTCAGTTTCTTCAGCAGACGCTGGTCGTCAGCGCTCACGTCCGGCAGTTTCGCCACTTTGTCGGTGGTGTCGGAGATGCAGAGCATGATGCGACGCAGCTGGCCGCGCTGTTCCGGTTTTAGCGACTCGTAGTTCTCAACGCCGGTCAGCATGGTCTTCACGCGGTCAAGGGCGTTGATGGTGTTCGCCGGATGACAATGAAACTCGCCGTTGGCCGCGGTATTGGTGTCCGGAGAGGGAACCAGCTGGTCAACGCCGGTGGCTTTCTTCAGCAGGTCAGGGCGCTGCTGGAAGAAGGTTTCCACGTTGTTGACCGCATCGCGGGTACGGGTGATTTCGTAACCGGAGGCGTTCATATTCACCACGAAGCCCGCCGGGGCGACGCCAATCAGGACCAGCATCACCAGACCAATGCCTTTCTGTCCATCGTTAGCGCCGTGAGAGAACGACACGCCGATAGCGGACAGGATCAGGGCGATACGGGTCCAGAACGGCGGCTTTTTCTTGCCGTCTTTCTTTTCACGCTCCGCTGGGGTCAGGTGGATACGCGCCCGTTTCTTGGTGCCGCTCCAGTAGCGACGCAGCAGGAAAATCAGGCCGCCCGCGATCACCAGGCCGACGATAGGCGAGATAATCAGCGATCCAAAAATGCCGATGACTTTCGGGATATTCAGCGCGTCAACGACCGACGTACCGGTCATTAAGGCATTGGTGAGACCGATCCCGATGATAGCGCCGATCAGCGTATGGGAACTGGATGCCGGCAGACCGAAGTACCAGGTGCCGAGGTTCCAGATGATCGCCGCCAGCAGCATAGAGAACACCATGGCGAGGCCATGTGCGGAACCCATGTTAAGCAGCAGATCGGTCGGCAGCATATGCACGATGGCATAGGCTACGCTGAGACCCCCCAGCAGAACGCCGAAGAAGTTGAAGAGCGCTGCCATCGCCACAGCGAGCTGTGAGCGCATAGCGCGAGTGTAGATAACCGTAGCCACCGCGTTTGCGGTATCATGGAAACCGTTAATCGCTTCGTAAAACAGTACAAAAGCTAAAGCAAGCAATAATAATAGTCCGGTATGTAAATCCAGACCGGCAAATAAATGTAGCATAGGACGTTACGCCATTTTGAGGACATGAACGCGGCGCATTATCAGTGACTTTAGCGGCGCGGGCAAAGTGAAATATAGACTTTTTTTGATTTTCTTCCTGTTTAGGTTTTACCCTGTTGGGAGTAATCCTATATCTTTCAATGATGTATCTAATGCGGGATTTTTCCCGCTGGTGTGACCAGAGTGAAATATTTACAAAACCCGACAATTGGGGAACGAGGAATGCGCTGTGGAAAGGTTTGATGCCATTGTCGTTGGCGCCGGAGCGGCGGGAATGTTTTGCGCAGCGCAGGCGGGGCAGCTCGGCTGTCGCGTTCTGCTGCTCGACAACGGCAAAAAGCCGGGGCGAAAAATTCTGATGTCCGGCGGCGGTCGCTGCAACTTTACCAATATGTATGTTGAGCCGGCGGCCTATTTGAGCCAAAACCCGCATTTTTGCAAATCTGCCCTGGCGCGCTACACCCAGTGGGACTTTATCGAGCTGGTCGGCAAATATGGCATCGCCTGGCATGAGAAAACCCTCGGTCAGCTGTTTTGCGATGATTCGGCGGAACAGATCGTCAATCTGTTGTTGGCGGAATGCGAAAAGGGCGGCGTGCAGATCCGCCTGCGCAGCGAAATCCTCAGCGTCGAGCGCGACGAGCAAGGCTACCGGCTCCAGGTGAACGGCGAAACGCTGGCGACCAAAAAGCTGGTGATCGCCTCCGGCGGCTTGTCGATGCCGGGCCTTGGCGCCTCGCCGTTCGGCTATAAAATCGCCGAACAGTTCGGCCTGAAGGTGCTGCCGACCCGTGCGGGTCTGGTGCCGTTTACCCTGCACAAGCCGCTGCTTGAGCAGCTGCAGGTTCTCTCCGGCGTCTCGGTGCCGTCGACCATCACCGCCGAGAACGGCACCCTGTTCCGCGAAAACCTGTTGTTCACCCATCGCGGCCTTTCCGGACCGGCGGTGCTGCAAATTTCCAGCTACTGGCAGCCCGGCGAGTTCGTCACCGTGAATCTGCTGCCGGACTGCAATCTTGAAGACTTCCTTAACGAGCAGCGCGGCGCGCATCCCAACCAGAGCCTGAAAAACACCCTCGCGATGCAGTTGCCGAAGCGGCTGGTGGAGTGCCTGCAGCAGCTGGGGCAAATTCCTGATGTCACGCTGAAGCAGCTGAACGTTCGCGACCAGCAGGCGCTGGTGGAGACGCTGACCGCCTGGCGCGTGCAGCCGAACGGCACCGAAGGCTACCGGACGGCGGAGGTGACCCTCGGCGGCGTGGACACCAATGAGCTCTCGTCGCGTACTATGGAGGCGCGCAAGGCGCCGGGCCTCTACTTTATCGGCGAAGTGATGGACGTCACCGGCTGGCTCGGCGGGTATAACTTCCAGTGGGCGTGGTCAAGCGCCTGGGCCTGCGCGCAGGCGCTGGTGGAAGGGTAACGGCGGTATCGTTCCGGCGGACAGGTTTCGGCTTATCCGCTGATGTTATGCTGCTTCAGTTTTCGCCACAGCGTGGTAGGGCTGATGCCGAGGATGGCGGAGGCTCTGGTTCTGTCGCCATCCGTTTTTTCAATCACGCTCGCAATCAGCTGTTTCTCCTGTTTTTTTAACAGATCGCTCTCATCCGCGACCAGCGTGTGGTCAGAAACAAGAGACACGCTCTGGTGGCAGACCGGCGAGAGGTGACTGATCTGCTGTAAAACCTCTTTGTTCACCGTGTTTCCGTCCAGCAAGACGATAAGACGATAGATGACCGCCTGCAGTTCACGAATATTGCCCGGCCAGTCATAGTTCTGTAGGCAGTTCACGGCATCCGCAGTAAAGGTGAGGTGCTTGTTTTGTTGCTGCAGAAGATGGTGAATCAGCACCATAATATCTTCGGGTCTTTCGCGTAATGACGGGAGCTGCAGTTCAAGGATATTGATTCGGTAATAAAGATCCTGGCGGAACTCCCCGCTGGCGACGAGCTGACCCAGATCTTTATTGCTGGCGGTGATCAGGCGAAAATCGGCTGAGAGCAGGGTGTCGCCACCAAGACGGGAAAATTGCTTCTCCTGCAATACGCGCAGCAGCTTCACCTGGACCGACAGCGGGGCTTCGCTGATCTCATCGATAAATACCGTTCCGTTAGTGGCCATTTCAAAGACCCCGGGCTTGCCTCCCTTCCGCGCGTTGGTAAACGCGCCTTCGGCATAACCGAACAGTTCGCTTTCCAGCAGGCTCTCCGGTATAGCCGCGCAGTTAAGCGCGACAAAAGGACCATGGCTTCGGGCGCTAACGTGATGAATACTCTGGGCAAACAGCTCTTTCCCCGTGCCGGTGTCGCCCAGGATATGGACCGGAAGCTCATGTTGAGCGCACAGCCTGGCTTTTTGTATCACCTGATGCATGATCGGCGATTGCGCAATAATATTGTCAAAAGAGTAGCTGGTGGCATAGCCGCGTAAGTGACTTTTCTTACTGGTAGTCTGCTGCCAGAGCGTACTTTCCTGGCTTAAGCCGGTGATGACGGCATAGCTGTTGTGGCGATTAGAAAAATGCCGGACGGAGAGACTAACAAGTGTGCCATTAATTTCGATAGCTTGCTCTTTGACGTTGGACTCATTAATCATACTGGCATAGATATCTTTAAAAACCTCTTTTTTAAATAATTTGTCACCCACCTGGCATTGAAATAAGGTCATGCCGATAGCATTAATATGAATAATCTCACCCAGCTGATCAACGCACATAATTCCTTCGCGGGATTGGTTGAGCGCCGCATGGCTCATCACTAACTTTAAATTTTCCCGATTGATATATTTTAGTAAGCCATGAGCTTCATTAATTGCTTGTTCAATAGAATTATTGTCAGCATCGCCTTCAATAACGTTGAGATTGTATTTCTTGGCCATTTCGGCGACCGTTAAACCGCCAATGACCATATGGTAATCATTTTCAGACAGGTTTTTTATAACATTTTCAATATCATGATGGTTATAGACCTGGCAAATCTTAAACTCGTCGTTGGTCATGCTTTGGTAATGCCGCAGCGCCCGGCAAAACTGGGGGAAACCGATGGCGGCGATTTTCTGCGATTTATTCTTGGCTTCCTGCAGGATGCGGTATACGCCATGAAAATCATGGGCGATTTCGATCACCGGAATGGGAATGTTATTGCGAAGCAGGGCGGCGGTACCGCCCCGGCTAATAATGATTCGGGTACCGGATTGGATCATTTCGTTGGCTTTATTGAGGACATCAGAATAACGAAACTCATAGACGGGGATTTCCAGTTTGCGCTCAATAAGGACATGCATAATTCGTTGGGTAATAGTGCTGGAAACTGAGAAGATGACAATTTCATTATTCTTCATACATTATTCACTTATCGGCTCAAGATTGGCTAAAATCATTATAATTTTAAGGTGCAGATAAATAATGACGAAGGTCATGGAAGGTGGGTTTTATCGTACCAGCCTTACGCCTGGAAAGACGCAAGGCTGGTGGCTGGCGAATTAGAATCGCAGACGGCGATAAACGATCTGTCCGTTACAGATAGTGGCGCAGTTATCGAGGTAGCGATCACCCTCCAGGGTTTTTCCCCGGGTATCTTCAAACATAATTTTATCTTTGCGTAATTTCACAATGGAAATATCGGCAAGAGCATTTGGCGCCAGAGTACCAATCTGCCCTTGCATTTTCATCAGGCGAGCCGGAGTGGCGGTGACGGCGCGGATGACGTCAAAGAAGGACATGCCCATATTGAGATATTTCGACATCACATGCAGCAGGCTATAGACCTTGTCGGTACGCAAGCTATTACGCAGGGTTAAATCGGTACTGATGATATCAGGGTAGAATCCCTGCTCCATCGCCGATTGCGCCACCTCAAAATCAAAGTGGGCGACACCGTTTGAACAATCGAAGATCACCCCCCGGGACTGCGCTTCTTTGATGGCGGCATAGACCTGCCCCTGTTCATTGAGAATGGAATGACCGGTACCGTGGAAACAGTGCGCGTAGATGTCACCCTCCTCGAAATAGCGGATCAGCTCATCGGCGCATAACAGGGAGTCGGTGACATGCACGCAAATGGAGGTATCCAGTTTTCGCGCCAGGGAGACCGTAGCTAACAGCGGATCGCTGGCATACTGTTTGCCCCGGGCGATATCCTGGCTATAGCGTAATTTCAAGCCCAGAATGTTGGCTTTATTGTCATTCAGCGTCTGGGCAATTTTTTCCTCGTTGTAATTTGCTGGATTGGTATTTTCAAGATAGCCGGTTGGCCCACCGCCAAGGGTCGAAAGGCCAACGTTGACCACGTTTAAATAGCTCTTGATTTTCACCATCGCCGGATGAATCACGCTATTACGAAATAGCGAATAGTTTACCCATCCGCTGCTCCCGGCATCGACCATGCTGGTGACGCCGTTTGGTAAACAGACGATGTCGGGGTTGATGCTAATCGCCGTTCCGCCATGAAAAACGTGCCCATGAAAGTCGATGAGCCCGGGAAGAACAATACAGCCTGAGGCATCAATAACGGTTTCTGCCTGTCGTTCATCCTGATGCGTGATATCAACGATGCGGTTACCCTTAATACCAATATCGGCGTTGATATAAGTTCGGTTTTCCATATCGGCGATCTGGCCGTTTTTAATGACTATATCCAGTTTCATTTTATGCTCCTGTCAGATACCGATAAGCTTCCAGTAAGGAATACCGATTAAGAAAAATATCAATACGTTAACCACAACCATAATGGTGCCGAGCATCCAGAACGTTTTTTGCGGCACGTAGCCGCTGGAGAAGGTAAATACGCCAGCCCCATTACCATAGTGGGTCAATAACGCGCCATAGCCTGCGGAGAAGGCCAGAGAGAGCGCCACATACATAGGATGTGCCTGCGTGGTCATTCCGAGGGTAAAGAGTACCGGATAGAAAGAGACGACAAAGGCGCTGTTTGAGACGAAGAAATAGCGGACCGCGAGGCTGATAAACACCAGCACAGCAATCGCGCTGAATTCACTCAAATGCGAGAGATCGAGATAATTTTTAATCACGTCGACCAGGTAAACATAGAATCCGCCTTTTGACAGCGCGACCGCGCAGCCGTAGAAGGCGCCGTACCAGACAAAAGTCTGCCAGGCTGATTTTTCGCTGACTACGTCATTCCAGCTCAGTACGCCGAAAAGCAACAGACAAGCGAGGAAGGCGAGTCCCACGGGAATAAAGGCAATGCCGGTGATAGACCCCGTCATCCAGCCTAATACGCCAAGAATAAAGAACGCGATTAACAGCTTCTCTTCGCGTTTTACCGGCCCTAATTCATTGAGTCCTTTTTCCGCAATTTCATTGACGTTCGTAATAACTTTCAGTTCCGGAGCATAGATTTTATACAGGATCCAGGGCGCCAGAATGAGCACCAGTCCCGCCGGGACAATGGCGGCTTTAAACCAGGTCATCCACTCAAGATTAACCTTCATAATCTCATTGGCTAATGAAACGGTGATCGAGTTGGTGGCCATCCCGGTCAGGAACAGGCTGGAGGTGCCCATCGAGACGACGTACATCAAAATAGTCAGGTAGGCGCCGATTTTGCGGCTGCCGTCGTCGGGCTTCGAGCCAAGCGCTTCGGCGATATTCCTGAAAATGGGGTAGGTAATCCCTCCCGAACGCGACATGTTTGAACCGGTCGCTGGGGCCAGCACGGTATCGGTGACCATCATCAAATACCCGAGCGTCAGGGTATTTTTGCCGTAGCGTTTGAGTAACAGATAAGCAATGCGTTTACCTAACCCGGTAATGACAAACGCTTTGCAAATAATAAAAGCGCTGATAATAAACCATACCATTGGGCTGCCAAATCCAGCGAATAGCGGACCGGGGTCGAGTACCAGAGAGGCGAATCCCAAAATAATCAGCATAATCACCGAATCGGTAAACGGGCGTAAAACCAGGCCACAGAGCATGGCCAGATAAATACCAACCATATGCCATGTCGGGGCGGCAACGCCTTCCGGATGCGGTATTATCCAAAATAAAACAGGGAAAAAGATAATCGGCAAGAGTTTTAAATAAAGCATTTTTGTTACCTTTGCTTTAAGGCCACGGCAGTTAAATGACCGTGGCTTATATTATTCAATCGAATTAACGATATGTGTCGTCGATAAATTCGACGCCGGTTGCATCCAGCGATTTTCTAACCCATTGGCGGTTGGCGGTGCCGTTTTTGGCGGCATCCACTTTGCTGGAGTCGAGTTTGGCGTACTCTTTCGCTTTATCCAGCACAGTCTCTGCATCGCTCAGTGGGATGACAATGACGCCATCCGCATCACCGACAATCAGATCGCCGGGACAGACCGCGACGCCGCCCACGGCAATAGGGGTATTCACTTCCCCTGGACCCATTTTGAACGGGCCCGCCGGGTTCGAACCGGTGGCATAGAGCGGAAAATCAAGAACCGATAGCGCGTCGATATCGCGAATTGGCCCGTCGAGCACAATGCCGGCAATGTTCTTCATGTGATGGGCATACGCCACCATGATTTCGCCCATCAACGCCCGCGAGCGATCTCCTTCGTTAGAGACCACAATGACGTCATTTTCCCCCGCCATATCCAGGGCGGCATGGAGCATCAAATTGTCGCCGGCGCGTGCTTTTACCGTAATAGCGAAGCCGGCCATTATCGGTTTTTTGGGTGAGGAAATGCGCTTGATGCCGTTGCCTAATACCGCAATACGGTTCATGGTGTCAGCAATATTTGCCGCCGGCAGGTGCTCATATTCTTTCAGCAGTGCAATATTTCCCGCCGGACGTTTTAAAAATACACGGTTACCAATAGTCATCTCTTGCTCCTTAAAAACCTGGGACCGGCCAGGACGGTTTTTTACCCGATAACACTTCGTCAATGCCGATGGCGGAATGCAGGGAAGCCCGGTCAGTCGCTTCGATGGTGGCGGCACCGATATGAGGACCGATGACGATATTGCTCAATGCGAAAATAGGATCGTTGGCATCGAAGGGTTCTTTCTTTAAAACATCAACGCCGGCGCCCGCGATAATTTGCTGGCTTAAGGCGTGATAAAGCGCGCGCTCATCGACGAGCTTGCCGCGGGCGGTATTAATGAAATAGGCGCTGGGTTTCATCATCGAGAACTGTTTTTCGCCGACAAAGTCGGTGGTTTCCGCCGTTGTTGGGCAGTGCAGCGAAACGAAATCACTCTCTTTGAAAATACGGTCGAAATCGTCAGTGAGTTCGACACCTTCGGGGATCTGCTGCTGTGTTTTATAGGGATCATAGGCAATGACTTTCATATTAAAGCCATGCAGTGCTTTGATCGCGACGCGCGAGCCGATATTTCCTACGCCGATTAAACCCAGGGTTTTACCGTCAAGTTCAACTTTCGGCGTGCGCAATTTTGCCCAATAATAATCTTCAAGCATTTTCTCTTCGACCAGCTTGAAATTACGTGAGCAGTGCAGCATATAAAATATTGTCAGTTCAGCGACCGACATGCTATTGGCTAGCGGGGCATTTAATACCACAACGCCATGACGTTTGGCTGACTCCAGATCCACGGTATCGTAACCCGCGCCATGGCGGGCCACCACTTTCAGCTTTTTAGCGGCTTCAAATACGCGGTCGGACATTTTTGAAAGGCGTACGATAATACCGTCACAGTCGCCGATATCACGAATGATATCTTCCTCTTCCATCCCCGAACCTTTAATTAGCTGATAACCTCGGCTTTCCAGATACGCTCTCCCTTCGGCCATGATCTCTTGCGGGAGTAGAATTTTATACGTCATGTCAATTTCTCCAGTGTTGTTTACGAGGAGGGAAATGCATGCCGGATGCCATAAATGATCTCAGCGTTGATTTTATTTTTAATCAATTGAAATTTAAATGATTTTTATTTTGTTAATTATTGGTGAATTGTTTTCTTGGTGATGGATGTCACAAATTCATATTAGGCGTTATCGCCTGATTTTTTCATTATGAAATGGCTGGATTGCAAAATTAAATAACAGTGTTATGCATTTCACATTGTTGCTTGACAGAGCCTGGGTCGAGTGGCATTGACATTTTGTTGTCGGTTAACTAAAACGAAGCGGGATGAATAAATAAACAGGACGTATTGATCGTGAATAATACCCAGATTGAAATCTTCAGCATCATGGTACAAACGGAAAATATTCATCATACTGCGCAACGGCTTGGCATTGATGCTGCTGCTGTCACCACCAGTATTTGTGCGCTGGAGAACGAGATTGGTTTTAATCTCATCTTGCGAGGAAAAAATATCAGGAAGGTGATATTAACGGAAAAGGGAAGGGCTTTTTATAAGCTGACGCCGCAGATCCTCGGCATACTGCATGCTATCGCGACTATTCGCCGCGCAAAGCACCTGGCTGAATAAGCCCGGCGCCAGTCGGCCGGGCTGTGGCATGGCGTCAGTTCAACCCAAGAAAATACTGGGCGATTTTGAAATAGATGATCAGTCCGGTGCCATCGATCAGCGTGGCGATAAACGGCGCGGAAACCACCGCCGGATCGATGCCGATCCGTTTAAGCACCATCGGGATGACCGACGAGACAATCGCGCTCCACAGGGTAATGCATACCAGCGTCAGGCTGACGATCAGCGTGATTTCCATGCCGATGCCCATCATCCAGGCGCGCAGGCAGCCCGCCAGCCCAAGCGTTAAGGCAATCAGAAACGAGGTCGATACTTCTTTGCGGATCACCCGCCCCATATCGCGCAGCCGTACTTCTCCCAGCGCCATCGAGCGCACCAGCGTCGAGGTGATCTGCGTTCCGCTGTTGCCGCCGGTACCGATGAGCAGCGGAATAAAGAAGGCCAGCGCGATGGCCGATTCCAGCGCCTCTTCGAAATGCTGCAGCACGCTGCTGGTGTAGGCTTCGGCCACGAACAGCAGCAGCAGCCACACCGAGCGTTTCTTCCACAGCGTCCAGGGGCTGATGTCCAGATACGGTTTTTCCAGCGGCAGCGTCGCCCCCTGCAGTTGGGCGTCCTCGGTGACGTCATCCTCCAGCAGATGGGCGATCTCCTTTTCCATCAGGCAGCCGACCAGCTCGCCTTTATCGACGACGGGAACCAGGTCGAGGCCGCGCTCGTTGAGCTCGGCTATCACCTGCGGGCGTTCATCGTCAGGTTTGACGCGGAACAGGCAGCTGTCCATCAGGTAGCGGATAGACTGCCCGACATCCCCTTCCTGCAGTAGCTTTTTGACCGACAGGCTGCCGCGCAGCTTCTTGCCGGCGACCACAAACACCTGGCCGGGAATATCATCGCTGGTGAGCTGTGAGATAAAGTGCTCCCGCGCTTCATGGACGCTGAGATGTTCCTGCAGCGTAATAAAGTCGGTACGCATGTACTGGGCGATGGCATCGCCGTCGAAGCCAGAGGTCGCCTGATGGGCGGCGCAGAGTTGAATGGAAGACATGATTAAAATCCCTATAAAAAATCACTCATAGGGGCGAACAAGACAGGGTTAGCGCAGGCAGATCCCTACGTCCTGGTTTTAGCACTGCATAACGTATCTGAACGGTCATGACCGCCAGAAGTTACCTTGGCAACACCTTGATTCGATGGAAGCCTGTATTTCCCTGAGTGGTCTCTCTCGATACCAACAGGGCGGTAACTTGTATTTATGCAGGAGCCTCGCCATAACGAGATCGTTAAATGAGGCGCCATTATTGGCGAAGAGGGATAATTCACCAAGCGTATAGTTTAGGTGGTTTATCAACTGTTGATAAACCACCCAGGCATTTTCAAATAGTTAATCATCCGCTAAACACTGCAAATGCCCATGGCGCACACCGCGCTGGGCAATCACGTCGTCGGCAAAATGCTGCACCTCGGCCATGTCTCCCTTCAGCACCGCAATCTCCAGGCAGTCGTCATGACTGATATGCACATGCAGCGTGGCGACGGAGAGATCGTGATGATGATGCTGGGTGGCCACCAGCCGGCTCGCCAGTTCGCGTTTTTCATGCTCGTAGACATATGACAGGACGGCATAACCGCGCCGCGGCTCCGACGGCGCGGGATCCTGGTTGAGGGCGTCGCGCAGAATATCGCGTACCGCCTCCGAACGGTTATGGTAGCCGCGGCGGGCGCTGAGCGCATCGAGAGCGGCCAGCAGGTCATCATCAAGGGTCAGGGTTACGCGCTGCATGGCATGGCCTCGTTGAGCAGAGTGGCAGGAAAAGGTGGCAGCACCGCCTGCTGGAGCGCCTGTCCGGCAGGAGAGCGCAGGCGCAGCGGTAGACTGACCGTTGCGGTTTCGACGATGCGTCCGTGCTCCATCACCAGCACCCGCTGGCAAAAGCGCTCCACCAGCCGCAGGTCGTGGGTAATGAACAGGCAGGCGGTGCCAAACCGGGCCTGCAGGCGCTTCAGCAGGGCGATAATCTCCGCCTGCAGCAGCAGATCGAGATTCGAGACCGCTTCATCCAGGATCAACAGCTGCGGCCGCACCGCCAGGGCGCGAGCCAGGCAGACGCGCTGCAGCTGTCCGCCGCTGAGCTGCGCCGGGCGTTTATCGAGCAGCGTCGTGGAAAGGTCGACCGCGTGCAGCATCTCTTCCACCCGCCGTGCGCGCTCCTCGCGCGACAAGCGGAACAGATGGCGCAGCGGCTCGCTGACGATCTCGCGCACCGTTTTGCGCGGATTCACCGCGCTGAAGGCATCCTGAAACACCAGCTGAATATCACGGCGGAAGGCGCCGATGGCCTCACCCTTCAGGGCGGTCAGCGGTGTGCCGCGCCAGACAATATCGCCGTGCTGCGGCGTTTCCAGGCCCACCAGCATCCGCGCCAGGGTGCTCTTGCCGCAGCCGCTGCGCCCGAGCAGGGCCACCGTTTCGCCGGGGGCGATGGCGAGTTGGATCTCGTGCAGGACCCTGCCGTGGTGGGGGTAATCGTGGCTCACCCCGTTGACGCTGAGTAAATTCATGCTGTTTTCTCCAGTCCGTACAGCGCCAGATGCGCCGCCAGCAGGCGCTGGCTCAGCGGGTGCTGTGGGGCGCTGAACAGCGTGTTTACATCGCACTGTTCAACGAGGCGACCGTTCTCCATGACCGTTACGTCATCCGCCAGCCGCGCCACAACGCCCATGTCATGCGTCACCAGCAGCAGCCCCAGACCGCGGCTGGCGACGATATCCGCCAGCAGATCGAGGATCCGCGCCTGGGCGATGGCATCGAGGTCGGTGGTCGGCTCGTCGGCGATGATAAAGGGCGCGCGGCTGAGCAGGGCGAGGGCGATCATCATCCGCTGCAGCATGCCGCCGCTCATCTCGAAGGGATAGCGGCTGAGCAGCGAGCGCGGATTATCCAGACCCACCTCTTCCATCACCGCCAGCAGGGCGGCGTCATTCGCTTCGCGTCCCGCCGCCCGGCAAGTTTCCCGGGCGTGGGCGGCCATGGTATGCAGCGGATTAAAGGCGCTGCGTGGGTTCTGCATGATGGTAGCGATAGTCGCGCCGCGCAGCTGTTCGCCGTGCACCGGCATGCCGTCAAGCAACACCCGGCCGGCGGTCTGGCTGACGCCGGGCGGCAGCAGGCCCAGCGCGGCGGCGCAGGTAAGCGATTTCCCGCTGCCGCTGCTGCCGAGCAGCGCCAGCACCTTGCCGCGGCGCAGGGTAAGAGAGACGTCGCTGACCAGCGGGCGGTCGGCGGCAAGGGCGATCTGTTGCAGTTGGATCTTTTGCGGCATCAGTGGCTATGCTCCGCGATCAGGTGAGGATCGAGGCGATCGCGCAGCGCGTCGCCCAGCAGGTTAAAGGCCATCACGCTGATGAACAGCGCCAGCCCCGGCCAGACCATCTGCAGCGGCTGGGTCCAGATATACTGCCGGGCGTCGTTGATCATCACCCCCCATTCCGCCGTCGGCGCGCTGACGCCGAGGCCAAGGAACGACATGCCGGCCACGTGAAGCATCATATGGCCGATATCCAGTGAGGCGAGCACCAGCAGCGAGGGGATCACCGCCCCTGCCAGATGGTCGCTGAACAGCCGCCACTGGCTGGCGCCGCTCAGGCGGGCGGCGAGGATAAATTCGCGCTGGCGCAGGGAGACCACCAGATTACGCACCATTCTGGCGTACCAGGCCCAGTGCGATAGCGCAATGGCGAGGATCACGTTGGTCAGCCCGGTGCCGAGCACCCCCACCATAAAGAACGACAGGATCGAGGTTGGAAAGGTCATAAACAGTTCGGCAAGGCGCATCAGGCCGCGGTCGGCGCGGCCGCCCAGCAGCCCGGCGCTGCCGCCAACCGCCAGACCGATCAGCAGCACCAGCAGCAGGCAGGCCATTACCGCCCCCAGCGAGACACGGGTAGCGGCCAGCAGGCGCGAGAAAATATCCCGTCCTAGATGATCGGTCCCCAGCCAGTGCGCTGCCCCTGGCGGCAGCAGTCGCTGCTGCAGGTTAATCGCCGCCGGATCCGAGGGGAGCCACCAGCCGCTGCCGATGGCGATGACCGCCAGCAGCGCAATAACCAGCAGGGCCAGTTTCACCGGCCAGCGGAAGTTTCGTAGCCATCTCATACGCTCACCTCCTCATGGCGGCGCAGGCGCGGGTCGAGCGCCGCGTTGAGCACATCCACCGCCAGGTTAGCCAGCACGAACACCGTGACCATCATCAGCGTAAAGCACTGAATCACCGGGTAATCGCGATTGAAGATCGCGGAAACCGCGTAGCGGCCGACCCCCGGCCAGGCAAAGATATTTTCAATAATCATGGTGCCGCCGATCAGCTCGCCAATGTGCATGCCCATGGCGGTCACCACCGGCAGGGTGGCGTTGCGCAGGATATGCCGCCGCTCCACCTGGCGCGCGCTCAAGCCGCGCAGCCGCGCCCACACCACGTGACGCTGACTGGAGACCTCCAGCATGCTGGCGCGCAGCAGGCGGGCGTTGATCGCCAGCGACATAAAGGCGATGGAGACGGCGGGCAATATCAGGTGCTGCCAGTCGCCGTACCCCATCGCCGGAAGCCACTGCAGATGCACGGAAAAAAGCATCACCAGCAGAAAGGCCAGCCAGAAGTTCGGCATCGACACGCCGAGGAAGGCAATCAGCCGCACAGCAAAGTCCGGCAGGCGATCGCGATGGCGCGCCGCCCAGATCCCCAGCGGCAGCGAGGTGACGAGGATCAGCGCCAGCGCCGCGCCGGTGAGCAGCAGGGTGGCCGGCAGGAAGTGCAGCAGGTCATCCAGCACCGGGCGCCGGGTGGCATAGGAGAGGCCAAAGTCCAGGTGCAGCGCCCGCCACAGCCAGTGCAGATACTGCATCGCCAGCGGCTGGTTGAGCCCCAGCAGTTCGCGGGTCGAGGCGACCATCTCTTCAGTGGGCGGCAGGTTCGACAGGCGTAAATAATCCAGCGCCGGGTCGCCGGTGCCGAGCCGCAGCAGCAGAAAGATGATGGCGGAGGCGGCGAGCAGCAGCGGGATCAGCAGCAGCAGGCGGCGTAAAATATAGCGTAGCATTATGGCGTTACCGGTTTAATCTGGTCGAAAGGGATCTCGGTGCTCACCGGCGCGAACGGGATCTCCCCGACCTCCTGGCGCGCAACCGACATCAGCGAGACATAGCTGATGGGCAGGTACACCGCGTCCTGATGCAGGCGGCTCAGCACATCGTGGTACAGCCGTTTCCGCTGCGCCTCGTCGCTGGTGGTCAGCACCTCGCTAATCTCTTTATCAATTAGCCCTTTGTCGGGCAGGCCGCGCTGGGCCTGATAATCGGCATGGGAGGGCACGCGCATCGAGCTTAAAAAGGCATGCGGATCGTAGGGGGCGCCCCAGGTGCGATTGAAGATCATGCCGAACCGCCCTTCGCGCTGGCGCGCATAGATGCTGCTCTCCTCCTCGCCCACCAGGGTGACGCGGACGCCGACCTCCCGCAGATTGGCCTGAATAATTTCGGCCATCGATTTAGCCAGCGCGTCGGTGCCGATAAACGCCAGCTCAATCGCCAGCGGTTGCCCGGCCTTTTGTCGCCAGGGCTGGCCTTCCGGTTGCTGCCAGCCGGCCTGCGCCAGCAGGGCGCGGGCTTTTGCCGGGTCGTAACGGCGCGGCGTCAGATCCTGCGGAGCGTAGGGGACCGAGGGCGCAAACAGGGTGTCGGCAACCTGCTGGGTGCCGTAGAGCACGCTATCGACGAGGGTCTGCTTGTCGACGGCGTAGTTGAGCGCCTCGCGAACCGCCTGCTCGCGGGTCGGGCCCTGGCTGGCGTTCAGCGCCAGCATCACCGTCTCCGCCGGGGCGGAGAGACGAGCCGCGTAGCCGGGGTGATGACGAAAGCGTTCGAAGGTATCCAGCGGCAGCAGCCCCTCGTCGCCGTAGAGCATGTCGATTTCTCCGGTTTCGAACGCCACCGCGCGGCTGGTGGCGTCGGGGATCACTTTGATGGTGATTTGCTGTAGCGCGGGTTTATTACCCCAGTAGCGTTCGTTGCGTACCAGCACGTCGCGCTGATTGAGCTGCGAACTCGCCAGTCGCCACGGCCCGGTGCCGATCGGGGCTTTGATGCCGTTGGCGGTGCCGCCATCGATAAACTGCGAGGGGGCGATAAAGCGGAACGGGCGGGGCAGAGCCAGCTCTTGTAGTAAGGGGGCGTAGGCGCTTTTCAGAGTGAGCTGCAGCTCGCTGGCGCTGAGCGCCCGCGCGTCGGTTATCTGATTGGCGAGCTCAAGCCAGGCGTGGCGTTGGCGGTTGGCGAGCACCGCCTGGAAATTAGCCGCCGCGGCCTGGGCGTTAAAGGGTTCGCCGTTGGAGAAGGTCACATCCTCGCGCAGGGTAAACCACCAGGTTTTACCATCGGCGGAGTGGCGCCAGCGGGTCGCCAGCCAGGGCTGCACGCTGCCGTCAGCCTGATACTTCACCAGCGGTTCATAGACCATGCTTTGGGCAAACATCTGGTTGGGCGTATAGAGATGCGGATTCAGCGGGCCGACGTTCACCGGCCATGCGGTAGTAAGCGAGTGCTGCGCGGCCTGAGCCAGCAGAGGGGCGCAGGCGACCAGCGCCAGCAGAGTGAGGCGGAAAATAGACAAGACGGCGTTCTCAGCGACAGGAAAGTATGACGATTTTAGTGATTCATCATACTTTCGGAGTAACCTGGATCAATATTGCGCCGGAAAGTATAAGTAATCCGTATGATTATGCGCAGGGGCAGGCGCCGCCTTACCCCTCAGGGCGCCCGGAACAACCCCAGCAGCGTGGCCACCTGTTCGTCGATCGGCGCCAGATCCCGCTTGACGATCAGATGCAGCGGCGTCGCGCGGCGCGCGCCGTGGCTGAGGGGCAGCCGCTTCAGCACGCCCTGATCGAGATGGGAACGAATGCGCTCTTCCGGCAGCCAGCCGAAGCCGACCTGATACATCACCGCATCAATGGCCGCGTCAATGGTGGAGAAGGTCCATGCGTCACGCGTCGCCTGGCCATCGCCGGTCTGGTCGGCAATGCGCACCAGCGGCCATGGCGCTAGCGCGCTATCCTCCAGCGGACCGTCGAGGGCGGCGAGAGGATGGTCGCGGTGGGCGACGGCGATAAAATCAATATTCATCAGCCACTCTCCGCGGCCGGTAATATCCTGGCGGCGGGTCAGAACCATGACATCGGCTTCCGTTCGCGCCGCGCCCTCGTCATCAATATTTTCCAGCACTTCGGTGAGTCTGACCTGAGTCTGCGGATAACGCTGCTGAAACTGGCGCAGAATGGCGAACAGCCGCTGGCGCGGGAAAATGCTGTCGACCACCAGGTCCAGACGGGTGCGCGCCCCGTTGCGCAGAGTGGCAGCATGCGTCTCAACGTAGGCGAAGGCCTGCAGCAACGGTTTGACCTGATTCAGCAGCAGTTCGCCGGCCGGGGTCAGCACCGCCCGCCGACCGGACGGCGCCAGCAGCGCCACCCCTAAGCGCTCCTGCAGCAGCGCGAGGTTATAGCTCACCGAAGACTGACTGCGGTTGGTCTCCTCCGCCGCTCTGGCAAAGCTCCCGAGTTCCACGACCTTTTCGAGTAATGCCCACTGCTCCAGGGTTGTCTTGTGCATAATCAATCTAAAATTTGGATGTATTTAATCCAAACATAGCGTTATTCATTCAATTTTTAAAGACGTATGCTGTCCTCAACAACACAGAGGAGAATAAATGATGAGCACTTTCGACAAACATGACCTCAGCGGCTTTATCGGTAAACATCTGGTCTACACCTACGACAACGGCTGGAACTACGAAATTTACGTCAAAAACGGCCACACCCTCGACTACCGTATTCACAGCGGCATCGTCGGCAATCGCTGGGTGAAAGATCAGGAAGCGTACATCGTGCGGGTGGGGGAAAGTATCTACAAAATCTCCTGGACCGAACCGACCGGTACCGACGTGAGCCTGATCGTCAACCTGGGCGATAAACTGTTCCACGGCACCATCTTCTTCCCGCGCTGGATCATGAATAACCCGGAAAAAACCGTCTGCTTCCAGAACGATCACATTCCGCTGATGAATTCTTACCGCGATGCCGGCCCGGCCTACCCGACAGAAGTGATTGACGAGTTCGCCACCATCACCTTCATTCGCGACTGTGGCGCAGATAATGATGAGGTAATTAATTGCCCGGCGAGTGAATTGCCTGCGGATTTTCCTGCAAATTTGTAATTAAGCAGAAATAACTTTGTGATCTGCGCTAACTTTTTGTCATCAAGCGTGACAAAGACAGCGTCATTAATTGTTATCTGGTTTAACCCCCGTTTACTTTCCGCGATAGCGTTCCTGTTTGCTTTTCCAGACAGGAACGTTTTTTTGTCAAAATTCTGCCATAAATAAAACCTATCATTCTGTTTCTTAATGATTTATTTGGCCATGCTGAGAAAAGATTAATTTCTTAATATTATCCTAAGCAAGGTCAACTACATTAATAGTTGTCGAAATACCCTGAAATGGAATGCCGCGCTGAACTCACTTCATTTTAATTTCGTTTAAGTCCACAGGCGCAGGATATTTTATTCTAACGACCCTGATTTGTGCGTGGGTCATCTACAGAACAGGATGATGATGAGCGATTTTTTGCCTTTTTCGCGCCCGTCGATGGGCGACGCAGAGCTGGCAGCGCTGCGTGAAGTTTTAGCGTCGGGCTGGATCACCACCGGGCCGAAGAATCAGGCACTTGAAGCGGCATTCTGCCAGTTGACCGGCAACCGCCACGCGATTGCCGTCAGTTCAGCGACCGGCGGGATGCACGTGACCCTGATGGCGCTGGGTATTGGCCCCGGCGATGAAGTCATTACGCCGTCCCAGACCTGGGTCTCCACCCTCAATATGATCTGCCTGCTGGGCGCCACGCCGGTGATGATCGATGTCGATAACGACAATCTGATGATCACCCCTGAGGCGGTGGCAGCGGCGATCACCTCGCGGACCAAAGCGATTATTCCTGTGCACTACGCGGGGGCGCCAGCCGATATCGACGCCATTCGCGCGGTGGGCGAGCGCCATGGCATCCCGGTGATCGAAGACGCCGCCCATGCGGCGGGGACCCACTATAAAGGCCGCCACGTAGGCTGCCAGGGGACCGCGATTTTCTCGTTCCACGCGATCAAAAATATGACCTGCGCTGAAGGCGGGCTGGTTGTCACCGACGACGACGAGCTGGCCTCCCGCATCCGTAGCCTGAAATTCCATGGCCTCGGCGTGGACGCCTATGACCGCCAGACCCACGGCCGCGCGCCGCAGGCGGAGGTGATCGCTCCGGGCTTTAAATACAACCTTGCCGACATCAACGCCGCGCTGGCGCTGGTCCAGCTGGAAAAACTGCCTCACGCCAACCAGCGCCGGGCGGAAATTGCCCAGCGCTATCTGCGCGAACTGGCGGACACGCCGTTTACGCCCCTGACCGTCCCGGCCTGGGATCACCAGCACGCCTGGCATCTGTTTATCATCCGCGTCGATGAGGCTGCGTGCGGCATCAGCCGCGACGCGTTGATGGAAAAGCTGAAGGCGATGGGTATCGGCACCGGTCTGCACTTCCGTGCGGCCCATACGCAAAAATATTACCGCGAGCGCTTCCCTGAGGTTTCCCTGCCGAATACCGAATGGAACAGCGCCCGCATCTGTTCTCTCCCGTTGTTCCCGGACATGACCGATGACGATGTCACTCGCGTCATTTCCGCACTGCGCCAGCTGTCAGGACGTTGATATGCTTACTTACCCTCCCGTGAAGAAGGTCTCGGTGGTTATCCCGGTTTATAACGAACAGGATAGCCTGCCGGAGCTGCTTCGTCGTACGGAAACCGCCTGCGCCACGCTGGGGCGGCAATATGAAATTCTGCTGATCGACGATGGCAGCAGCGACGATTCCGCGCGCATGCTCACCGAAGCCGCCGAGGCGGAAGGCAGTCACGTCGTCGCCGTGCTGTTAAACCGTAACTACGGCCAGCACTCGGCGATCATGGCCGGCTTCAGCCATGTGACGGGCGATCTGATTATTACCCTTGATGCCGACCTGCAAAACCCGCCGGAAGAGATCCCGCGGCTGGTGGCGAAGGCGGATGAAGGTTACGACGTGGTGGGCACCGTCCGTCAGAACCGTCAGGACAGCATCTTCCGCAAAACCGCCTCGAAGATGATCAACCGCCTGATCCAGCGCACCACCGGCAAAGCGATGGGCGACTACGGCTGCATGCTGCGCGCCTACCGTCGCCACATTATCGACGCGATGCTCAACTGTCACGAGCGCAGCACCTTTATCCCGATTCTGGCGAATACCTTCGCCCGTCGCGCGGTGGAGATCCCGGTGATGCACGCCGAGCGTGAATTCGGCGACTCCAAATACAGCTTTATGCGCCTGATCAACCTGATGTACGACCTGGTGACCTGTCTGACCACCACGCCGCTGCGTCTGCTCAGCATTTTCGGCAGCGTGATAGCCCTGCTGGGCTTCGCCTTCGGCCTGCTGCTGGTGGTGCTGCGTTTGGCCTTCGGCCCGCAGTGGGCGGCGGAAGGGGTGTTTATGCTCTTCGCCGTGCTGTTTATGTTTATCGGCGCCCAGTTTATCGGTATGGGTCTGCTCGGGGAGTATATCGGACGCATCTATAACGACGTGCGCGCGCGTCCCCGCTACTTTATTCAACGTGTTGTTCGCCAGCCGGAAACGGCATCTAAAGAGGAAGATCGTTCATGAAAGCCGTAGTCTTCGCTTATCACGATATGGGCTGCACCGGTATCCAGGCTCTGCTGGACGCCGGGTATGATATCGCTGCTATTTTCACCCACCCGGATAACCCTGGCGAAAACCATTTCTTTGGCTCCGTGGCGCGCCTTGCTGCCGAGCAGGGCATTCCGGTGTGGGCGCCGGAAGACGTGAACCATCCGCTGTGGATTGAGCGTATCCGCGAGATGAAGCCGGACGTGCTGTTCTCCTTCTACTACCGCAATCTGCTGGGCGATGAGATCCTCCGTCTCGCGCCGAAAGGGGCGTTTAACCTGCACGGTTCGCTGCTGCCGAAATATCGCGGCCGCGCGCCGCTGAACTGGGTGCTGGTCAATGGCGAAAGCGAAACCGGCGTCACCCTGCACCGAATGGTGAACCGCGCCGACGCGGGGGATATCGTCGCCCAGCAGGCCGTGGCGATTGGCCCGGATGACGCCGCCCTGACGCTGCACCGCAAGCTGTGCGCCGCCGCCACCGGGCTGCTGGGCCAGGCGCTGCCGGCGATCCTCGCCGGAACCACCGATGAACGTCCGCAGGATCACAGCCAGGCGACCTATGTGGGGCGTCGTACCCCGGAAGATGGCCGCCTCGACTGGGAGCAGCCGGCGCAGACCCTGCACAATCTGGTGCGTGCGGTCTCCGATCCGTGGCCGGGCGCCTTCGGCTACGCCGGCGCGAACAAGTTTATCGTCTGGAAATCCCGCGTCCGTCATGATCTGCCGGCAGCCAAACCGGGTACCGTTATCTCCGTTGCGCCGCTGATCGTGGCGTGCCAGGAGGGGGCGCTGGAGATTGTCACCGGCCAGACCGAACGCGGGGTGTACATGCAGGGCGCCCAGCTGGCGCAGGGGCTGGGCCTGGTGTCCGGGGCGGTGATCAGCAGCAAACCGGTGGTGGCGGTTAAGCGTCGCACCCGGGTGCTGATCCTCGGCGTCAATGGCTTTATCGGTAACCATCTGACCGAACGCCTGCTGCAGGACGACAACTATGAGATTTACGGCCTGGATATCGGCTCCGACGCCATCAGCCGTTTCCTCGACTGCCCGCGTTTCCACTTTGTGGAAGGCGATATCAGCATTCACTCCGAGTGGATCGAATATCACATTAAGAAATGCGACGTGGTGCTGCCGCTGGTGGCCATCGCCACCCCTATCGAGTACACCCGCAACCCGCTGCGCGTCTTCGAGCTGGATTTCGAAGAGAACCTGAAGATCATCCGCGACTGCGTGAAATACAATAAGCGCATCATCTTCCCGTCGACCTCGGAAGTGTACGGCATGTGCACTGATAAAAACTTCGACGAAGACACTTCCAATCTGGTGGTCGGGCCGATCAACAAACAGCGCTGGATCTACTCGGTCTCCAAGCAGCTGCTGGACCGCGTGATCTGGGCCTATGGCGATAAGAATGGCCTGAAGTTCACCCTGTTCCGTCCGTTCAACTGGATGGGGCCGCGTCTGGATAACCTCAACGCCGCGCGTATCGGCAGCTCCCGCGCCATCACCCAGCTGATCCTCAACCTGGTGGAAGGCTCGCCGATCAAGCTCATCGAAGGCGGTAAGCAGAAGCGCTGCTTCACCGACATCAGCGATGGTATCGAAGCGCTGTTCCGCATCATCGAGAACAAAGACGGCCGCTGCGACGGGCAGATCATCAACATCGGTAACCCGGATAACGAAGCAAGCATCAAAGAGCTGGCGGAGATGCTGCTGGCCTGCTTCGAACGTCATCCGCTGCGCGATCGCTTCCCGCCGTTTGCCGGCTTCCGCGAAGTGGAAAGCAGCGACTACTACGGCAAGGGCTATCAGGACGTTGAGCATCGCAAACCGAGCATCCGCAACGCCAAACGCTGCCTGAACTGGGAGCCGAAGGTGGAGATGGAAGAGACCGTTGAGCATACGCTGGACTTCTTCCTGCGCACGGTTGAACTGGTGGACGCTAAAAATCCATGAAACAGGTCGGCTTACGCATAGATGTCGATACCTTTCGCGGCACGCGGGACGGCGTTCCGCGGCTGCTGGACCTGCTGGGTCAGCACGGGATCCAGGCAAGCTTCTTCTTCAGCGTCGGGCCGGACAATATGGGGCGCCACCTGTGGCGCCTGGTAAAACCGAAGTTTCTGTGGAAGATGCTGCGCTCCAGAGCGGCCTCGCTGTACGGCTGGGATATTCTGCTGGCCGGCACCGCCTGGCCGGGACGCCGCATCGGCGCGGGGAACGAAGCGGTGATCCGCGCCGCCGCCGAGTCTCATGAAGTGGGCCTGCACGCCTGGGACCACTACAGCTGGCAGGCGTGGAGCGGCGTCTGGCCGCAGGAACGGCTGACGCTGGAGGTTGAGCGCGGCCTGCTGGAGCTCGAACGCATCATCGGCCGGCCGGTCACCTGCTCGGCTGTCGCCGGCTGGCGCGCCGATCAGCGAGTGGTGAAAGCCAAAGAATCCTTCGATTTCCTCTACAACAGCGACTGTCGCGGCACGCGGCCGTTTCTGCCCCAGCTCGGCAGCGGCGTCTCCGGTACGGTGCAGATCCCGGTCACGCTGCCGACCTGGGACGAGGCGGTGGGCACGGCGGTGGAAATCGCCGGCTTTAACCGCTACCTGCTGGACTTCATCCATCGCGACCCGGGCGTGCCGGTCTATACCATTCACGCCGAAGTGGAAGGCATTGCCTACGCGGATCAGTTCAATGAACTGCTGACCATGGCGGCGGAAGAAGAAATTCAGTTTTGCCCACTGAGCCAGCTGTTGCCCGCTGACTTTAGCGAGCTGCCGTCTGGCAAAGTGGTTCGGGGTGAACTGGCTGGCCGGGAAGGCTGGCTCGGACGTGAACAATTACTGACTTCGGGTGTTTGATGAAAAGCATTCGCTATGGCGTCTCTCTGATTGCGCTGTTTGCGCTGTATTACCTGCTGCCGCTTAATTTCCGTTTGCTCTGGCAACCCGATGAAACCCGCTACGCGGAGATCAGCCGTGAAATGCTGGCCACCGGCGACTGGGTGGTGCCGCATTTTCTCGGATTGCGCTATTTCGAAAAGCCGATTGCCGGTTACTGGATCAACAGTATCGGTCAATGGCTGTTTGGCCATAATAACTTCGGCGTACGCTTTGGGTCGGTCTTCGCCATCACCATGACCGCCGTGCTGGTGGCCTGGCTGGCGTGGCGCGTCTTTCGCGACAAAAAGGTAGCTGTCCTGTCGCCGGTGATTTTTCTCACCGCGATGCTGGTGTATGCGATTGGCACCTATGCGGTGCTGGACCCGATGATCACCCTGTGGCTGGCGCTGGCGATGTGCAGTTTTTGGGGCGCGACGCAGGCGCAGAGCCGCAGCGGCAAAATACTGGGTTACGCGCTGCTGGGCGTCGCCTGCGGTATGGGGGTGATGACCAAAGGCTTCCTTGCGCTGGCGGTGCCGGTGGTGGGCGTTCTGCCGTGGGTGATCGCCCGTCGACGCTGGCGTGAAGTGCTGACCTACGGTTGGCTGGCGGTGGTCGTCTGTACGCTGGTGGTGCTGCCCTGGGGGCTGGCTATCGCCCAGCGCGAGCCGGACTTCTGGCGCTACTTCTTCTGGGTCGAGCATATTCAGCGTTTCGCCGAAAAAGACGCCCAGCACAAAGCGCCGTTCTGGTACTACATCCCGTTCCTGATCGCCGGCAGCCTGCCGTGGCTGGCCCTGCTGCCGGGGGCGCTGAAGCGCGGTTGGCTTGAGCGCGATGAGGCCCGCGGCGCGCTGTATCTGTTAGGCTGGGTGGCGATGCCGCTCCTGTTCTTCAGTATCGCCAAAGGCAAACTGCCGACCTATATCCTGCCGTGCTTTGCGCCGCTGTCGATCCTGATGGCGCGCTACGCGCTGGAGGCGGCGAAGACCGGCGCGAAAGCGTTACGGGTCAACGGGATGATCAACCTGGGCGTCGGCCTGCTGGGGCTGATCGCCGTGCTGGTGGTCTCGCCCTGGGGCGTGATGCACAAGCCGGTGTGGACCAAGATTGAGCTGTATAAATGTCTGCTGGCGGCGATCGCCTTCGCCGTCTGGGCGCTGATGGGCTGGCTGGCGATGAAAGACGCTGGCCGCCGCTGGAGCCTGGCGGCGCTTTGCCCGCTCGGCCTGGCGCTGCTGGTGGGCTTCGCCATCCCGGACCGGGTTATCGACAGCAAACAGCCGCAGTTCCTCGTGGATATCGTCAGCGAATCCCTGCAGCCCAGCCGCTACGTCCTGACCAACAACGTCGGGATCGCCGGCGGCCTGGCCTGGGAGCTGAAGCGAAGCGATATTATTATGTTCGACAAACAGGGTGAGCTGAAGTACGGTCTCGACTGGCCGGACGCTCAGGGAAGCTTTGTCAGCCAGGCCGGGTTTGCCGACTGGCTGGCCGCGCATCGTCAGCAGGGGCCGGTCTCGCTGGTGCTGTTGATGGATAAAGGAGAGAGTATGCTCGACTTACCGTTACCGAAACCCGATAACGCTTACGAGCTGGGGCGGGTCGTTTTCCTTCAGTATCTGCCGCAATGAGCGTCTGGATCTGTCTGGTGTTCGCCAGCCTGCTGAGCTGCGCCGGACAGCTGTGCCAGAAACAGGCGACCCGCCCGTCCCGTCGCGGACGGCGGAGTCGTCATATACTCTTCTGGCTGGGGATGGCGCTGTTATGCCTCGGCTGCGGCATGCTGCTGTGGCTGAGCGTCCTGCAGTCAATTCCGGTGAGCATCGCCTATCCGATGCTGAGTCTGAACTTCGTCTGGGTCACCCTCGCGGGCTGGGGCATCTGGCATGAGCCGGTCGCTCCCCGCCACTGGTTTGGCGTCGGGTTGATCGTCGTGGGCATTGTCATTCTGGGGACCAGCGTCTGATGGGCTTTCTCTGGGCATTATTCAGCGTCGGCCTCGTCAGCGGCGCGCAGCTGCTACTGCGCAGCGCCATGGTGGTGTTGCCGCCGCTGACCGATATTCTGGCGTTTCTCCAGCATCTGTTGCATCTCCAGCCCGGCACCTTCGGCCTGTTTTTCGGCCTGCTGGGCTACCTGCTGTCGATGGTCTGCTGGTACTTTGCCCTCCACCGTCTGCCGCTGTCGAAAGCGTATGCGCTGCTGAGCCTGAGCTATATCCTCGTTTGGGCCGCCGCCATCTGGCTGCCCGGCTGGCATGAGCCGTTCCACTGGCAATCGCTGCTGGGCGTGGCGATTATCGTCGCCGGCGTATTGACCATCTTCTGGCCGGTGAAACGCCGCTAGCCGGGGAGCCGGCTTTTGGGGCGCCCCGGGCCGAGCAGGATCGCCAGCTTGCTGCCCCCGACGGTGGTCTCCATCCAGATTTTACAGACGCTGGTTAACGGCACCGAGAGCAGCATTCCCACTGGCCCCAGCAGCCAGCCCCAGACCAGCAGCGACAGGAACACCACCAGGGTCGACATCCCCAGCCGGTGGCCCATCATGCGCGGCTCCACCATGTTGCCCAACACCATATGCACCACCAGAAACAGCGCCCCGACCAGCAGGCACTCATAGATGCCGCTGAACAGCAGCGCCTGCAGCATGGGCGGGATGGCGGAGATGGCGGAGCCGATATTCGGCACATAGTTCAACAGGAACGCCAGCACCCCCCACATCAGCGCGAACTGCACCCCCATCGCCAGCAGCCCCAGCCAGACAATCAGGCCGGTCCACAGGCTGATCAGCGTTTTCAGCGCCAGATAGTGGGTGACGCCTTTCAGCGCCCGGTGCAGCCCGGCGATATGCAGGCGAGGGTTATTGAGGGCAAAACGCAGTTTGTAGGGCAGGTGGCGAACCTCAAACAGCATAAAGATCACCGTCATCACCAGCAGCACAATGCTGGCCATCGCCCCGGAAAGCTGGGTCATCAGCGTCGTGGCCCAGGTCATCAGCCGTTCTGAATCCATACGTCGCAGCATGCGCTCCGGATTGATATGCAGGTTGAGAAAGGGGAGATACTCCTGGAGCTGGACGATCTTACGCGTCAGGGCGCGGTTGAAATCGGGCAGCATGGCGACAAAGTCATTGAGCGACGCCGCCAGCACGCCAAGCAGCGCGGTCAGCATGACCAGCATTGCCGTCACCACCAGCGTAATGGCGAACGGGCGCCGCACCCCGCGGCGAATGAACCAGGTGACCAGCGGGTTGAGGACGATAGCGAAAAACAGCGCCAGCAGGAGCTGCACCAGAATATCGGCGGCGGCGTGGATCCCGGCGAGGATAATCACCAGCGCCGCCAGCTTAAGTAAAATATGGAGCCCGGCTTTATCAGCCTGCGGAGGGGACATAGGTATTCCTTTTGTGAGTCGCGCCTGATAAGTGTAGCGGTTCGCTGGCTGCCAATATTCCGAAAGGCGAGCGGCTTTTCCGCCATCATCTTTTGATCGCTTAAACCGCGCCGCTGAAATGTTGAATGCGCGCGTCCGTCAGCGTGAACGGCGTCGGCGTACAGACCGCAATACTTAACCCATCGTGCAGAATCTGGCTGAGCGACAGCGGGCCGTGACAGGCGCTGTCAACGGAGGCCATCTGCCAGGCGCTGCCGCCGCGCTGTTTCACCAGCGCCTCTTTGCGCGTCCAGATACGCCAGAAGACCGTGAGCTGCTGCGCCGGCGAAGCCTGCGCCAGTTCCTGGTGCTCGCTTTCGCTGAACAGGGCGTTAGCCAGGCGGCGCCAGCCTTCGCGCGGGCGAATCACTTCGATGTCGCAACCCACCTCGCCTTTATCGCTGAGCAGCAGGGCAATATCGTCGCCGCTGTGGCTAAGGTTAAACCACAGCCCGCGCGCGACGGGGAAGGCAGGCTTGCCCTGTTCGCCAAGCTGAATATCCGTCAGCGGGGCAGCCGCCTGCGCCAGCAGCGCGCGGCCGGCAAGCCAGCTGGCTCGTCGCGGTCCGTCCGGCGCCTGCGCCATCAACGCAGGCGGTAACGGCAGGGCGCTAAGGGCGGAGATCTTACCCAGAAAAAGCTGATACATTTCAAGGCCAGCGTCGAATAATGATTGAGGTGTTAATGCCGCCGAAGGCGAAGTTGTTGCTCTGCAGGAATTCACACTCCAGTTTGCGCTTTTCCCCCATGATGTAATCCAGTTCGCCACAGTTGGCGTCCGGTTTATGGAGATTCAGCGTTGGCGCAAACCAGCCTTCGCGCATCATCTGCAGGCTCATCCACGCTTCTAACGCCCCGCAAGCGCCAAGCGTATGGCCGAAATAGCTTTTCAGCGAAGAGATCGGCACGCTGTCGCCGTAAACGGCCGCCGTTGCCTGGCTTTCCGCGATATCGCCGCGATCGGTGGCGGTGCCGTGGGCCGAAATATAGCCGATGTCCCGGGGGCTTAAGCCCGCCATGTTTAGCGATTGTTCCATGCAGATCTGCATGGTTTCGCGCTGCGGCTGGGTAATATGGGCCGCATCGCAGTTAGTGGCGAACCCGACGATTTCACCGTAGATGGTTGCGCCGCGCGCTTTGGCATGCTCGAGATCTTCAAGGATCAGCGTGCCGGCGCCTTCGCCAATCACCAGACCATCTCGCTGTTCATCGAACGGAGAGGGGGTGAGGGCCGGTTCGTCATTGCGTTGGCTGGTGGCGAAGAGGGTATCGAATACCGCGGCTTCCGAAGGGCAGAGCTCCTCGGCACCGCCGGCCACCATCACCGTTTGGTAACCATGGCGAATGGCTTCCCAGGCGTAGCCAATCGCCTGGCTGCCGGAGGTGCAGGCGCTGGAGGTGGGGATCACGCGCCCCCGCAGACCGAAGAATAATCCGGTATTCACCGCGGTAGTATGCGGCATCATCTGCACATAGGTAGTGCCGGTGATATTGTTGGTATGTTTCTCCGTCAACATGGTGGCGAACTCGCTCACCGGACCGGTACTACCGGTTGACGAGCCGTAAGCGATGCCGGTTTGGCCGTTGGTCAGCACGGTGTCGCCGATAAGCCCGGCCTGCTCCAGCGCGAGTTCAGTGGCGCGGGTGGAGAGTCGCGATACCCGGCCCATCGCGCGGATACGCTTGCGGGTATAATGCTCCGGCAGGGTGAAATCGTCGATTGGCGCCCCCAGCAGCGTATGCAGTCCGTCATACGCCAGCCATTCCGGCATCTTACGCACCGCATTTTTATATTCCCGCAGCCTGGTGGCGACATCCTGCCAGTTTTCGCCAAACGCGGTCACCCCGCCCATCCCTGTAATGACCACCCGGCGTATCATAGCATCCCCCCGTTGATGGAAATGACCTGGCGGGTGACGTAGCCCGCGATATCCGACATTAAATAGCTGGCAAGCCCGGCCACCTCGTCGGCCTGACCCATGCGTTTCATCGGGATCATGGTCATCGCCTCTTTCAGCGCGTGCTCTTCCATGTCAATCATCCCGGTGTCGATAAGACCCGGCGCAATACAGTTAACGGTGATTTTGCGTTTTGCCAGTTCTATCGCCAGCGCTTTGGTGGCGCCGATAATGCCCGCCTTGGCGGCGCTGTAGTTGACCTGGCCGCGGTTGCCCATGACGCCGGAAACCGAGGAGAGGGTGATGATACGTCCGCCCTGGCGCGCGCTAATCATCGGCATGATGCAGGGATGAATGACGTTATAAAAACTGTCGAGGTTGGTGTGGATCACGGCGTCCCAGTCGTCATCGCCAAGCGCCGGGAAGGCGCCGTCGCGGGCGATGCCGGCGTTGCTGACAATGCCATACCACGCGCCATGGTCGGCCATATCCTGCTCCAGTACCTCGCGGCATTGCTGACGATCGGCGACGTCAAAACTCAGCAGCCGGCCGTCGCCGCCAGCGGCGGTTATCGCCTCCAGCGTCTGTTGCGCCCCCGCGCGGTCGCGATGATAGTGGACGCCCACCACAAAACCGTCCGCTGCCAGCTGGCAGGCGATAGCGCGACCGATGCCTTTGCTGGCGCCGGTAACCAAAACTGAACGACTCATTCTGACGCTCCTTGTTGAAATAAAGTGCTAAGTTCTTCTGTTGTGGGCTGGAAGGTGTTGACCCGCCCGCTGGCCAGGACGTCATCGTCCGCCATAATGGTGCCTTCGAAGCTGCCGAAACGTTCATCCTGCATCAAGAGCTTCACGCTGATGGACAGCGTCTTTCCGCCCGGCAGGCTCCCGGCCGCGCAAACCAGTTCGCGCGCGCCCAGCACCATGCCTAAAGCGAGCGATGTTTGTCCTTGCTGCTGGCGGTGCCAGCCGGACCAGACGCCGACGGTCTGCGCCATTAATTCAAGGGCGAACCAGCCGGGAAGATCGCCGTTGGTATCGAGAAATGGCGCCAGAACGCTGCCGGGTGAGACCGCGACGCGGCAGGTGGCGGTGTCGGCGGTCACCGCCTCGACCTCTTCCAGCAGCAGCATCGGCGCGTCGTGCGGCAGGTAACTGCCGGGTGATAAAAAGTGGCTCATGACATTCTCCCGAGCAGGATGCTGGTGTTATTGCCGCCAAAGGCAAAAGAGTTCGACAGGATAACTGGCCGCGACAGCGGCTGCGGATGTTCAATGAGCCCGCACGGCGGTAGCGTGTCATCCTGCGGAGACTGACTGAAATCCTGTGCCGGTAACAACAGATTGCGCTGCAGGATCAGCATGCCGATGGCGGCCTCGGTGATCCCCGCCGCGCCCAGCGTATGTCCGGTCAGATGTTTGGTGGAACTACAGGGCACCCTTTCGCTAAACAGCGCGTTGATCACCCGGGCTTCTATCTGGTCGTTAAGCCGCGTAGCGGTGCCGTGCAGGTTAATGTAACCCACCTGCTCCGGCGTGATGCCCGCGTCGTCCAGCGCCTGCTGAATGGCGCGCATCGCCCCTTCTCCTTGGGGGTGCGGGGCGGAAATATGCCAGGCGTCGCTGGATTCGCCGATACCCAGCAGCGCGATGGGCTGCGGCTCGCGGGTCAGCAGCATCAGCGCCGCCCCTTCGCCGATGGTGATCCCGCTGCGGTCGCGGCTAAACGGCTGGCACTGCGTCGTGGAGAGCGACTCCAGGCTGTGAAAGCCGTTGATGGGCATCCGGCTAAGGGTATCCGCGCCGCCGACGATCGCCACATCCGCCAGCCCCGCCTCAATGAGCCGCCGTCCGCTGATTATCGCCCGCGCGCTGGAGGAGCAGGCGGTTGACAGGGTATATGCCGGACCATCCAGCGCCAGCCAGCGGCTGAGAAAACGCGACGGGTCGCCCAGCTCCTGCTGTGGATAGCGCCAGGCCTCGCTCGCCTTGCCGTTAAGCGTCAAATTAACGTGTACGTCGCCTTCATCCAGCCCTGACGTACTGGTGCCCAACACCACGGCGACCCGAGCCCGGCCATAGCGGGCGATGGCGCGATCCACCTGCGGCTGGATCTGCGCCAGCGCCGCCAGCAGCAGCTGATTATTGCGCGAACGATGGTCGCGAAAGGTATCGGGAATGGCGGGTAGTTCGCCGTCCACCCCCGCGAAAATCGCCTGCGGATGCCCCTGTAACCACCCTTCACGCGGGCGCATGCCGGGCGCTATACCGCGGGCCAGATTGGCGGCGATTTCATCATTATCGCGTCCCAGGGCGTTAATCATGCCGACAGCAGAAATGAAGATCATCTCAGTCACCCAGGTATTGAATGGTGATGTGGTATTTAAAGACGTGCTGCTCGATGCTAATCGGCACGCGCTTGCCTTTGCGGTTGATATAGGTGATGTCGGTGACCAGTTTTCCGCGCGCGTTACGCAGTTCGCGTTTGTCGCCGCGGTCGGTTAGCGTCCAGCCTTTCGGCAGCTGCGGCAGCCATGCGCTAAGCGGCCAGTGGCTGAGCATCACATCGGCCAGCACCTGGCTGGCGGGCGGCAGTTGCGGGATCACCATCGACTGTTCCGCGCGCAGCCCTTGTTGATCATAGGTCACCAGGAACAGGCGGATACCGACGGACGACAGGCCCGCCAGCGTGAGCTTTTTATCATCGGCATTGAGCAGCACCAGCAGCGACTGGGTTTGGCCGTTGAAGCGGCCGGTCAATAACTGCTGGGAACTGATGGCCGGCGAGATGCCCGGCGGCGGTAACGTGACGCGCGTACCCGGCTCCAGCCACGCCTGCGGACGGCCTTGCGGCTCCGGCGGCGAATGACTGCAGCCGGCCAGCAATAAGGCGGCGAAGAGCGCGAAGGCGCGCCAGAATGATGGTCTTCTCATCGTCTTTTTTTCTCTTTTTTGCTCGGCATCGCCAGCGGCGACAGCAGGAAAGCGGTGAAAATACCGCTGACCAGGACAGTGCCAAAGCTGCTGATGGCCTGGGTGGCGCTAAACACCAGCATGCCAAGCGTTAATAAGGTGGTCATCATCGCCAGGGTAACCGCCAGCAGCGATGTCAGCGGCGTGCCGCGCGGGTTGCTGAAAAACAGGGTGTAGTTGATGCCAATCCCAAGTACCAGCACCAGCGCCAGTAAGGAGAACAGGTTAACGGCGTGGCCGGTGAGCGCCAACGCCCCCAGGCCGCATCCCAGCGACAATACCGACGGCACCAGGCTTATTAAGCCCTTGCGCCAGCCAAGGCGGATAGCGGCGCCGCAGGCAATCACCGCCAGCGCAACGCCGAGCAGCCCGGTTAAAATATGACGGTAGAGCGCGAAAAGCTGGTCGAAATCGCTTTTACGATCGACCCACGCCACGCCAGTCTGGGTTGTGCTGAGCGCCTTCAGCGCCGCGCTATCTTTCACCCCGCTCACTGGCACCAGTACGCCGCTTTCGCCATCCGGCAGCGTCAGCCATAGCAGCCGCCAGCCTTCGCTGGCCGGACTGGCAAGCCAGTCGCCGACTGTCACCGGCATCGGCCGCAGGTCGGGGTGAACAGCGGTGAGTCCGGCGTTATTCAGCGCCTGGCCGACGGCCGGCGCCGCCTGCTTCAGCAGGGCCAGATCCTGCTGCTGGCGGGCCAGTGAATTGAGCGGAATGGCGCGATACCCGCCAAGCATTCCGTCGGTTTGCGCTTTAGCCAGTGCGGGCATAAAGGCTTCAAGCCGCTGCAGCGTTTGTTGCGCCGTGTCGCCGTAAACCACGAACCACTTTTGATCGACGCTTTGGCCAGTAAGCGCGGTGATGGCATGCTCCTGGGAGAGGATATTCTGCGGTAGCGCCTGCAGCTGTGAGATATCGTCATCCACCCGCAGGAGAGCGAGCCCCGTCAGGGAGAAAATGGCCAGAACCACCGGCAGACCGATGGCGAGTTTTTTGTTACGCCGCCATGCCGCGAGCCAGCGCGACATCAGCACCATCGCTGGAACGGGACGCACCGGGAGCCCATGGCACAGCCATGGCTGCCAGAAAATCACCGTCAGGCATGAGGCGCTTAGCCCCACGGCCGCAAATAGCGCCATCTGGCGAATGGCCGGGAAGGGGGCCAGCATCATGATTAAATAAGCCGCCACGGTGGTAAGCAGCGCCAGCAGCAGCGCTTTCCGTACTTTAACAAGGCTTTGCCACGGTGAAGCCGCTGCGCCATGGACCATCCGTTCGGTCAGGTAATAGAGCGTGTAATCTGCGGAAATGCCAATAATGCTCATGCTCATCACCAGGGTCATCAGATGCAGCTCGCCAAACAGCAGCAGCGTGGCAACGGTGCCGGCCAGTGCGCCGATAGCGATAGAGATCGCGCATAACAGCAGCGGACGCAGCGAGCGGAACACGGCCACGATCAACAGGATGACGCCGAACAGGGTCGCCGCGCCGAGAGTGGAGATATCGCGCTTCGCCTGCTGGCTGGCGTAATCACTGTAAAATACGGTGCCGCGCGACAGCAGCTGCGCCTGCGGGTGGCGCGCTTTTAATTCCTTTTCAAGCTGCGCGAGGGTGGTCACCAGGCGGTGCGTCTGTCGCATATCGAACGACGAACCCGCCAGCTCGTCGTGCAGCAGATACCAGACGTTACCTTGCGCGTCTTTGCTGGTCAGCCACCCGTCCTGCAGCTGCATCCGCTGGCCGCTATTCGCCATCGCCAGCTGTGAGCCGCGCATCAGCATCAGCGGGTCGTTTTGTAACTCTTTACCGCTGACCCCGGAAAACGCCGAATAGAGCTGCGAAAGGATCCACTGGGCCTGCGCTTCGCCGCCCTCCTGCAGACGTGCGCGGGTGGCGGGGTCGATTAACGCATTGCGATGTTGCCAGAAAAACGTTCCCCAGGCCTGCTGACTGGCGGCATCCATTGGGCCTTTGACCTCGGCCAGCGCGTCTGAGGTTTGCAGCAACCGCAGCCAGTCGCGAGCCACCTGCGGGTCGGCCTGTTTACCGGGACTGACCAGCCAGACCAGCTGGCGATCCAGACGCTGCATAAAGCCGTCGTTCAACGCCGGGGGGATCGCGCCGAGCGTCTGTTTGGGCAGCATCGCCAGCACGCTGCTGTTGAGCCGGGCCTGCGGCAACAGCGCCAGCAGCGCGCCCGCCAGTATCAGGCAGACGACGCCCCAGATCAGCGCAGGACGTTTACTGGGCGGCAAAGCGTTGGCGTTCGTCATCGGTCAGTTGCGCTGGCGTCAGTTGATGTTGGGAAAGGGCGATATCGGTGCGATCGCCTTGTTTATCGTTGAGTTGAATATGCTCCAGGTAGGTTTTTCCGGCGAGATCGATGCTGGCGAAAATCTTATCCAGCGGCGTGGTGACAGGCGTCAGGCGCAGCGTCCATCGCCCGTCGCCTTTATCGGCGAATTCCACGCGGAAGTTCTCCTCCAGCACGTTACGATCGGCCTGGAACAGCGCGCGCAGCAGATGGTTGAACTGGAACATCTGCGGGTTGTTTTCGGCGGTGACGGTCTGCGGCGGCTGGCCGTTAATCGCCTGCACCATCCGTTTATCATCCAGCAGCAGTTGCATCGGGAACGGTGAGGTTTGATCCCACAGCAAGCCCTGGTCGCGGGCGATCAACATCCGCCCCTGGGATCGCAGCGGCTGCGGAAGATCCTTTATGGTGCGGGTTTGATCGAAGTGGGCGCGCACCACCGGCTGTTCGCTAAATTGTTTTTGCAGGTCATCGAGCGTCAGCGCGCTGACCAACGGACTGATGAACAGTCCCACCAACAGCAGCAATCTCATGGCGTGACCCCCATGCGTTCAAACAGAACTTGCGGGCTGACAAAACACATCTCGCCGCTTTTTTCGTCCACCGCGACCTGGATGGTGTAGCCGGTGGTGGTGCGTTTGCCGCTCTCGGCGGCAAAAATTTCATAGCCAATGCGCAGGCGGTTTTCGAACTCTTCCAGACGCGCGCGGACGCGAATACGCTGCTCGAAGGTGATAACGTCCCGGTACTTCACGCGGGTATCCACCACCGGCCACAGATAGCCGGAGGCTTTCATCTGCCGGTAGCCGTAGTTGAACTGGTTAAGCAGCGCCTCGCGGGCAATTTCGAAGTAGCGGAAATAGTTGCCATGCCAGACGACGCCCATCATATCGACGTCGTGAAAGGGAATGGTTAGCTCTACTTCAGCAGTAAAACGGGGATCGTTAAGCACCCTTTACTCCTTATCTTTGGGCTCCGGCAAACGCCAGAAATCGAAAAAGTTAAACCAGTCGAGCGGCGACTGCAGCGCGTAATATTCCAGCCGTTCGGCGTAGCGATCGATGATATGTTGCAGTGCCTGCTGGCGATTGGCGCGCGGCAGCGGCAGCGGGTCAGCGAACGGCTCACAGTAAATGCGCAGCTTGCCCTGCTGACGCAGAGCGAACATCAAATTGACCGGGCAGCGCAAAATAGCCGCGAGGATAAAGGGCCCCTGCGGGAAGGGGGCCGGTAGCCCCATAAAACGGCTCCAGCAGACGCGCCACTCGCCGCCGCGCTGCGGATTGACCGCAATACGATCGCCGACAATGGCGATCCATTCTCCGCGATCCAGTTTTTCCTGCAGCAGCATGGCGGTCTCCGGGCCGATATCGGTGACCGGCAGCAGGTTGAGTCCGGCCTGCGGGGCCATCTCCGCCATAATCTGCTTAAAGCGTTGGGCATTGTCGCTGAACACCAGCGCGTTGATGGTCTTGCTGCCCTGCAGCTGCGCCAGCGCACGGCAGGCTTCAACATCGCCGAGATGTGAGGCCAGCAGTAGTTTGCCGCGCGGATCGTCGATATTGAGCGTCTCTTCGGCTCCTGCGGCAAACACCACATCGCGACCAAACTGCAGTTCGCCGCGCCAGCTGGCGATTTTATCCAGCATCGCGTTGCCAAAGCGCAGGAAGTGACGATAGCTACTGAGTTCGCCCGGCTCCGGCAGCTGACGAGCGGCTAACTGGTCGCGCACGCGGGTAAGCCAGTTTTGTGAAGCGCGGCGCGCGGTGCTGGCCGTTAGCCAGTAGACGCCGACCACCGGGTAGAGCAGCAGCGAAAACGCGTGTCGTCCCAACAGCCGCCACACCAACAGCATCAGGCGCATGCCCCATAAGCCTTTGACCTCCTTCTGACGCGCCCAGTGCGGCGAAGCGCGGCGAAACAGCAGCGAGGGGATCCGCGGCAACATGCCGAGGAACAGTCGGGTATGCATCAGCGAGATGCGGCAGTTATCTCTGAGGGCATCGAAATGCGACAAACCGTCCGGCGGATAGGTCACGCGGGTCGGGACAAAGTAGCTGGTGTTCCCCTGCCAGTAGAGGCGCACCATCACTTCGGTATCAAAATCCATCCGCTTGCCGAGGGGCACGCGCTTAGCCAGCTGCAGCGTCGGCGCCAGCGGATAGACGCGAAAGCCGCACATGCTGTCTTTTAGCTGCAGCGATAGCGTTTCAATCCATACCCAGACGTGGGTGATCCAGCGTCCGTACAGGCGCGAGCGCGGGATTGAGTCGTCGTAAACCGGCTGGCCGGAGATCAGCGCCTCGGGATGCTTCTGCGCCAGCGCCAGCAGCTGCGGAATATCTTCGATGGCGTGCTGTCCATCGGCATCGACCTGCACCGCGTGGCTGAACCCGGCTTGCGCTGCGGCCTGTAATCCGCAGATGACGGCGGCGCCTTTTCCGGCGTTCTGCGGTAAGCGGATCAACGTCAGATCCGGGTTTTCCAGCGCCAGTCGCTCCAGCTCCAGCTGTGTGCGACTGTCGCTCCCGTCGTCCACCACGATACAGGGAAGATCAAACGGCTGTAGGCGCGCCAGCACCCGCGACATCATCGCGCCGTGGTTATAGCACGGGATCACCACGCAGGGGGAGAAGGTTAGCGACATAAGCGAATCTTCCCGCTGCTGGCGGTATGTCGTGTTTCGCCATCGTGGCGCTGATAGCTGAAGGTGATGAGCTGACGCGCTTCCTGCCAGCTAAGAGTGAGCGTCACGATCGCCCCCGGCAGGAGCGGCGACTGGAATTTCACATTGTGAATATCGTGAAAGCGCCAGCCGGGCGCCAGCAAGGTGGTGGCGTAATGCATCGCCCAGTCAATCTGCGCGACGCCTGGCAACAAGGGCTGAACGGCAAAGTGGCCGCGAAACCAGAATAACGCCGGATCCACCGATAAAATGATTTCAACCCGATCGGCTTGTGGCTGACGGCGCTCAATTTCATGGGGCTGCATGAAATAACTCCTGTAACTGCGCGTAGACACGCTTGTTCATACTATTGACGGGGATCTCGTCGATAACCCGCCAGTAGCGGGGAATGGCGACCGGTTCCAGCAGAGGGCGCAGTGCTTTTCGCCAATGAGTCTCCTGGCTTTTTCCCCAACGCTGGCGGGCATGGTTATCCAGCACCAGCAATACGCCAATACTCTGACGGCTGCCGCGGGTGATGGGTAACACGGCGGCATCAATGATGCCTTCAAGTTCCAGCAGGCGCTGCTCCACTTCGCTCAGCGATATGCGCTTCTCTTCAATTTTGACCACGCGATCCCGACGGCCTGCCAAATGGAAGTGGCCACTCTCGCGAAAATGCAAAATATCCTCGAGCAGCTGGCCGCGGTTATCGGTAATAAGCGGAGAAAAGAGGCGGAACGCATCGCCTTCTGGCTGAAAGCGGATGCCGGGAAACGGTTGCCATGGCGCCTCATCCTGCACGCGCTGGCGGCAGGCGATGACGCCGCTTTCCGTACTGCCGTAAATTTCATCCGGCCAGGTATTGCACCAGCGGGCGGTTTGCACGGCATCCTGCCAAAGCAGCTTGCCGCCTGCGGACACGATCATTTCGATCGGCGGAGGGGTAAGCCGGTGGTCGAGACGTTTAAGGAAGGCCGGACTACTAATAAACAGATAGCGATGCTTCCGGCTTAACGCTGTTAACTGCTCGGTGTACTCCAGCATGTCCGCGTGAAGCGGTAAACCCAACGCCATTGGCAAGAACAGTCGAAACGTCAGGCCATACAGATGCTGCGGCGCTACGGATGCCACCACCCGACAGCCTGCCAGACGCCCGGCATAGCAGGCGGATAACAGCGCCGCCTCGCGGTCGAGCGATCCGATCGGTTTGCAAATTCGCTTCGGTTGACCGGTGGAACCGGAGGTGAATAATTCAATGCAAGCCTCTTTGCCTGGCGCGGGAAAATGCATCTGGCCGCTCGTTACCGCCATCGTGGACTCGACAATCACCAGCGCGCCATCCCATGCCAGCGCTTTATCGCTGAGAATGCCGTCAAACAGCGCCTTCTGCTCATTTAACAGCGAAATGCGGCCGTGGCCGGGAAGGACCGGCGTTTTGCCGGCATGCAGGGTTGCCAGCAGAGCGACGATAAACAAGTAGCTATTTTCAATGCACAACGCCCAGCGCATGGCTGGCTGCTGACGCAAGTGCGTGAGCAGGTGGGCGACATCATGGCGCAGATGTGCAAGCGTCCAGAGGTGCGTGTCCTGCCAGGCGATCGGCGTTTCCGGCGAACGCGCGGCGCTGAGCCACTGGTCCAACGGGAGAGGCTGCTTCATGGTTTATCTCGTTTTATCACCCGCTGGCGCACCAGCCACTCGCCGGCCATGAGCGTGCCCATCAGCAGATAGGAAATCATGCCGTTCCACGCCGTCCACAGGGACAGATCGCCATACAGCGCGGTAAAAAGCGCAATGCCACCGTTAATGATGAAAAAGGCGCACCAGATTTGGGTGACGCGCCGGGTATAGCGTACAGCCCGCTCCGGAAGATCCGGTTCACGCAGTCGCGCCAGACGCTCAATTATCGGCATTCTGGACCATAGCGAACCGCCAAACACCGCCAGCATCACGCTGTTCACCACCACCGGGTAAAATAGCAGTAACTGATGGGTTTTCAGCAGGTAGCTGGCAATACACAGCGTCATGCCGGCCACCGCCACAATCTGAGTGACCACGCTCAGCGCTCCCGCCCGTCGCCGGGTCTGACGAAAGCGTAAAAACAACATCAGCGCCATGAGCGGTAACAACCCTTGCAGGCTGTTATGCGCGAGGCCGAACCAGATGATAAACGGCCAGGCCAGCAGCAATATGCCCGTCAGCAATGGCACAACTGGCAGTGAGCGAATGCCCGACACGGTGAATTATTCTTCTTTGAACAGGCGTTCTACCGCATCGACCACATCCTGCACGGTGCGGACAGTTTTGAACTCTTCTGGCTTGATTTTCTTACCAATTTTCTTTTGCAGATGGACGATCATGTCGATGGCGTCGATACTGTCCAGTTCGAGATCTTCGTACAGGCGGGCCTCAGGCGTAATATCCTGCGGATCGATTTCAAATACGTTCACCAGCAGCGCGGAGATTTCTTCGTAAATGGCTTGTTGTTCATTCATAACCACTCTCCTCAGGCGCGCTGTGCTTGAATAAATGCCGCCAGCGTGGCGACAGAGTAGAAATGCTGACGCATCTCTTCACTTTCAGCCGACAGCACCACGCCGTACTGATTTTTTACCGCCAGACCCAGCTCCAGCGCATCAATTGAGTCCAGGCCCAGACCATCGCCAAAAAGCGCGGCGTCGGTGTCGATATCATCAGCGGACAGCTCGTCCAGGTTCAATGTACTGATGATCAGATTTTTAATTTCAAGATAGAGCGCTTGCATCATTCATTCCTGTTTCAGGGAGAGTGCCTGTTTCTAATTTAAGCAAAATATGACGGTTCAACTGTCTTGCGGCCAGCGCCGGTTCTTGTTTATTGGCATCATAAAACTGATGTATTGGCAGCCGCTCTCCAACCTCGACGGTAAACCGCGGCTTAGTTGGCGGCGCGTCGTACCATTTGCTTTGTTTACCCAGCATATGCTCGGTACAGCGGATGACGACAATGCGTAAATCGCTGCCGCAGCGTACCGCGATATTAGCCGCCCCCCGCTGTAGCTGCATTTTTTTCCCCGGCACGGTGCGCGTGCCTTCAGGGAAAATCAAAATCGTATCGCCTTGCTGTAAACGCTGCCGGCTTGCCGGCAGCAGGGCATCGGCCTGATCGTTAATCAGATAATCGGCGGCGCGGATCACGCCGCTGACGAATGGATTTTTCAGCAGCGCGCTTTTTACCATGCAGTCGGTCTCCGGCATCACCGAGGCCAGCATCACGTAGTCAATAAGGCTGGGGTGATTGGCGACCACCAGGCAACCGCGCTCCGCGCGCAAAATATCGCGGCCATCGATACGGTAATCGAGAACGCCGACGCTTTTCACCACGCTGAGGAATACGCGAAAGCTAACGGAAATGCTGCGCCGCGCGATACGGCGTCGGCGGGT
Organism: Klebsiella sp. JB_Kp004; assembly: GCF_040065795.1. Taxonomy (NCBI): domain Bacteria; kingdom Pseudomonadati; phylum Pseudomonadota; class Gammaproteobacteria; order Enterobacterales; family Enterobacteriaceae; genus Klebsiella; species Klebsiella sp. JB_Kp004. Next base: position 101,874 of record NZ_JBEAKW010000002.1, read on the forward strand.
TTTATTACGTACCAAAACCAGCAGCAGATTAAACCAGATGAGCGAGAGCAGCAGGCCGCCAATGCCAAACAGTGCGAAGCAGAAACCGGTCATCGCTGCGCGCCAGAGCCGATTAAGCCGGTGGAAAAACGGCTTCATGCGCGGCTCCATTGCCATTGCACGCGATCGCCGGGAAGCGTGAACGTGCAGGCATTCTGCAAATAGTACTGCAAGAACAGTAAACTTTGCGGTAATGGACTTTCGGCAACGGCTGCATGAGGCTGGGCGTGGCATTGCCACTGGCGACCGGGCTCAATCACCCAGGCTGCCGCATAGGGCCAGGTGGTGATACCTGACGGCAACTGAGCGTGGTAAAACTCAGGGAGAAAACCGTCGAAATCAACCATCAACACGCGCTGATAACCCGCCTGTAGCAGGCCCATCACTTCGTATAATCCCTGCTGAAACGTATCGCGCCCGGCAGAAAGGGATGACGACATAATCGCTTTTTTTGCAGCAATCGTCAGATTACCCACGGCGGAATTATGCACCGATAAGGCGAAATCGGTCGGCGAGATCGCTTGCTCCATAGCCAGCGCATGGAGGATCCGATAGTTGCGCTCCAGTTCGCCGTGACGGCTGGTATAAAGAACGGCATCGATTTCATGGCGACGGAGCATAGCCAGACCGCATTCCACAGCCAGCTTACTTCCCGAGCTGAGCCGGCGTGCGGTCATCATCGGCAATTCGCTGAGTTTGGGTGGCGCCGCGGCGGGATCGATGGCGTGCAAATGCTGTGACCACCGTTGCCATTGCTCGGGGCCACTGACGCCAGGCGCGAAGGCCTGCCAATCAACAATGTTAAATGAAAATGTCATCCACTCGCATCCGCGATCAATCAATTATTCTTGTGGCATATCAACAAGGTATGCCCAACGCCTAAATTATCGTGACGCTGTTCTACTTCGAACCCCGCCATTTCAAGATAGCGATAAAACTTCTCTACGCTGTAGAAACGGCTGTTGCCGTTGGCCATACAGGTAAAATAGAGTGAAGACGCATTCAGACTAAATGATGCTGCTTCAAATTTCTGCGCATCCCAGAACAATTCCAGAATGTACAGGCGGGCGCCAGGTTTCATGACCTGTGCCACGTTACTGAGTATGGTGATGATTTGTTCTGGCGAGAAACAGTCCAGGAACTGACTCATCCACCAGATATCCGCTTCTCCGGGTAGGGGGGCGTCACTCAGCATATCCACAGCATGAAAATCGATGCGATGGGCAAGGCCAGCATTTTCTATATTTTCCCGTGCCAGTGCAATTTGTTGCGGTAAATCTAATAACGTGACCGCGATATTTTCATCGTACTGGCAACAGCGTAGCGCCCATTTCCCGGTATTACCGCCTACATCGTACAGCCTTGCGGGCTGGCTGGAGAATACATAGGGCAGCGCTGCAGTGAAAGCGCCATCAGAATAGTAATGGTCGAAGGCAAACCAGCTTTTGCGCGCCGCGGGTGGTAGCTGTGACAAGGCAGGGTAAATCGTTGGCCACTCACCAAAAACTTTTAATCCTGAAGGCTTTCCCTCCTGGAGCGCATTTTCCAGAAAGAATAATCCTTGATAACAAACGTCTTGAGTAAAATCCATATTTACTCGCGTCATCGGATCATGAAGTAAGAAATGTCCTATTTTAGAGAGGTGGTAGCGTTCCTCTTTATAGGTCAGGATACGACCGCTTAATCCCATATCGAGCAAAACGCTAACGGCATATTCTTTTCCGTCGAAAATTTCACTGATGGCTGCAAACGTTGCACCGCGTTTACATTGTTGGTCCAGATAACCCAGAATACCTGAGTTGCGTAGACATAATGCGGTTTGAAAGAGCATGGGGGCAAAAGCAATACGCTGCGCTTCAGTAATGGCATCAAGTGCGCTGAGAGAATCCTTTTGGTACACGTTCGGTACAACCTTATTACAAATAATCGGCGAAACGGGTCAGTAGTGACCCGTATGTATATTTATTGTTGCAGAGCGGTGTTTGCTGCCAGCGTAACCTGAATATCTTTATCGAGGTTGTGTACCCAGCGGTTATAGTTTCTATGAATTTTTCCGTTGGCGGCCATGAGATTAATGCTACTCACATAGACAATAGAATAACTTGTTGCGGAGTAGTTAATTTTAATATCCGCGACATGGTCGCGATTTTGCAATTTACCTTTTATGACGCCAGGGCCCGCGTCAGACATAATCCATTGGCGCTGAGCACCTGCTTTGATAATGGCATCCTTGACCTGCGATTCCGTATGGCCGGCGCTCACTATCGCATTGACCTGTTCAATAGGGGCTGTCCGTGCGCAACCGGCGAGCGCACCGACAACCGTAGCGGCAATCATCCAGTGAATAATTTTTTTCATGAATACTCCATGTCAATATATTGGCTACTGGCATTAACTTATGCCACGTAAGAAACTTTTATATAGGCTGATATGCTGTGGTTGTTCTGTCAGGCAATATGTTCATCTGTATTAAAACGGGCCGGAGGGGGAAATATGATGTTATTAAAATATTAACATCATGATAAACAATGAGACGCTATCAGAGCCGTGAGGAAGTATAAGTAATTTAACCCTGCTCAGGCAATAGCGATAATTATTAATGTGTATATATCCTTCCATTAAGGAAAGTCGAATAATCGTCGCGGCAATTTATGCTGATGAGCGCGGCGATGGCGCCGCTGAGGTTATTGCCATCGGAAGGCTGCTTTTCAACAGAAGTCGTGGTAATAGTGGCTCTGTATAGTACAAATCTGGTGGAACCTGATGCCCGAACCCGTCGCCGAACCGGCGCTCAATGGACTGCGCCTCAATCTGCGGATTGTCTCCGTGGTTATTTTTAACTTTGCCAGCTACCTCACCATCGGCTTGCCGCTGGCGGTACTTCCTGGCTATGTGCATGATGTAATGGGCTTTAGCGCTTTCTGGGCCGGCCTGGTGATTAGTCTGCAATATTTCGCCACGCTGCTCAGCCGCCCGCACGCCGGGCGCTACGCTGACCTGCTGGGGCCCAAAAAGATTGTCGTCTTCGGCCTCTGCGGCTGCTTTTTAAGCGGTCTGAGCTATCTGCTGGCCGCCTGGAGCAGCGGCTGGCCGCTGGTTAGCCTGCTGCTGCTATGCCTCGGGCGAGTCATTCTCGGCATCGGCCAGAGCTTTGCCGGCACCGGCTCGACGCTGTGGGGCGTCGGCGTTGTTGGGTCGCTGCATATCGGGCGGGTCATCTCATGGAACGGCATTGTGACCTACGGGGCGATGGCGATGGGCGCCCCGCTCGGCGTGCTGTGCTATTCGCAAATTGGCCTCAGCGGCCTGGCCGGGGTCATTATGGCGGTTGCGCTGGTGGCTATCCTCTGCGCGCTGCCCCGCGCAGCGGTGAAGGCGGCGAAAGGCAAAGCAATGTCGTTTCGCGCGGTGCTCGGGCGGGTGTGGCCCTACGGCATGGCGCTGGCCCTGGCCTCCGCCGGTTTCGGGGTTATCGCCACCTTTATCACGCTGTTTTATGACGCCAAAGGCTGGGACGGGGCGGCCTTCGCCCTGACGCTGTTCAGCTGCGCGTTCGTTGGCGCGCGGCTGCTGTTTCCCAACGCCATTAACCGCCTCGGCGGGCTGAACGTGGCGATGCTCTGCTTTATCGTGGAGATCATCGGCCTGCTGCTGGTCGGCTTTGCCGATACGCCGCTGCTGGCGAAAATCGGCACCTTTCTTACCGGGGCCGGGTTCTCACTGGTCTTTCCGGCGCTGGGCGTGGTGGCGGTGAAAGCGGTGCCGCAGCATAACCAGGGGTCGGCGCTGGCCACCTATACCGTGTTTATGGATTTGTCGTTAGGCGTCACCGGGCCGCTGGCCGGCTTGCTGATGGCGTGGACCGGGATCCCGGTGATATATCTGGCGGCGGCAGGTCTGGTGATGGCGGCGCTGCTGCTGGGCTGGCGGTTAAAAAAACGGCCCCCGGTCAGCGAACCGGAGGCCGTCGCACCAGGCCAGTAATTACTGGATGGTGAGGGTGCTGATGATGCTTTCCGCTTCGGTCTGCGCCTGCTGCTGGTTGTCCGCCGGCAGGGTGACCTGCAGGGTCAGCAGTTTGTCATCCACTTTGCCGAGGAGCACGGAAGACCAGGCGGTCTGCCCCTTGGCGGAGATGATGCTGTCCAGCTGCTGCAGGGTGTGACCTTTGATCTCCAGCGATTTATTGCTCACCACCTGCAGCTGCGGGTCGCGGCTACGCTGCTGATCTTCCAGACGTTTCGCCAGCACCGCCAGGTCTTCATTGGTGCTGTCGCCGACGATGACGATGACTGCTTTCTGGCCGGTGGCGTCAGAATAGACGTGCATGTTGTTCGCCTGAGTGCCCAGTTTGCCGCTCTGGTCGGCCATGCCCGCAGGCAGGGTGAAGCTCAGTTTGCCATCCAGCAGGCTGATCGCCTGGCCGCTGGTGTTGCTCTCCGCTGCTGCCCCAACGGTTGGCGCTTTTGAATCGCTGTTATCGCAGGCGGCAAGCCCCATCACCAGCAGGCCAATACCGACATATTTAACCAAATTGCGCATTGACATCTTCCTTTCGATAAACGGCCACTAATGGCTCATCCGGCTATCTTAACACATCAGCCCGCGAGTACCTTTAACTCGGCTGCAATGCCGACAAATCAGATTTATCCGCCAGCCTTTTCAACAGCATATTTAACAGTACGCCGTACATCGGCAGGAAGAAAATGATGCTGATAAGCACTTTAAAGCTGTAGTCGACGAGGGCGATTTCCCCCCAGTGGGCGGCCATAAACGGATCCGGGCTGCGCCAGAAGGCGATGAAGAAGAACGCCACGGTATCGCTGATGTTGCCGAACAGCGTCGAGGCGGTGGGGGCCAGCCACCAGCGGCGGCTCTGCCGCAGGCGGTTGAAGACGTGGACGTCGAGGATCTGCCCTAGCGCATAGGCCATAAAGCTGGCGATGGCGATACGCGCGACGAAGAGATTAAAGGTGCCCAGCGCCGCGAAACCCTGCCACTCGCCCATGTAAAACAGGGCGGAGATGGCGTAGGAGATGACCAGCGCCGGGACCATCACCGCAAAAATAATGCGTCGCGCCAGCGGTGCGCCAAAAATTCGCACCGTCAGATCGGTGGCGAGGAAGATAAACGGAAAACTGAACGCCCCCCAGGTGGTATGGAAACCAAAGATGGAGATCGGTAGCTGAACCAGATAGTTGCTGGAGGTGATCACCAGCAGATGAAATAGCGAAAGCCAGACGAGCGCTTTTTTGCGCTGTACGGTAGTAAACGGATTCATATTGTGACCTTTTTATGCCCGTCATGCTTCAGGTAAATGAGCAATCGGCAGCGGAACGTTGGGGTGAGGGAACCCAATGAAAAACGGCTGCATGATACTGCGTTGCCGGCGTAATGCAATGGTTGTTTTTCGCGCAAACGTTAACCTGGCTTGCGTACTGGCGAACTGGGGGTAAACTAGGGCCGTTTTGTTGATGTGAGACTAAAATGAGCGAACTTTTCTCCACTCCAGACCACACTCTGGATGCCCTGGGACTGCGCTGCCCGGAGCCGGTCATGATGGTGCGTAAAACCGTGCGGACAATGCCCGTCGGCGAGACGCTGCTGATTATTGCTGACGATCCGGCCACCACCCGCGATATCCCGGGATTCTGCCGCTTTATGGAGCATGAGCTGGTGGCCCAGGAAACCGAAGCTCTGCCGTACCGCTACCTGATCCGCAAAAGCCACTGAGCCTCTCCCGGATAGCGGCGCGTAGCGCCTTATCCGGGCTACCCGACGGTCTGGAACCGTAGCCCTGCTAAGCGTAGCGCGAGCAGGGAAGCCGGTATCTATGCTACAACTTCTTACGCAATAACCGCAGCGCGTTAGCCGTTACCAGTACGGTGGCGCCGGTATCCGCCAGCACCGCCAGCCACAGGCCGGTCAGGCCGAGCAGGGTGGTGACAAGGAAAATCCCCTTCAGCCCTAAGGCAATCGCGATGTTCTGGCGAATATTCGCGTGGGTCGCCCGCGCCAGGGAGATCATCTGCGCCAGGCCGGTCAGACGGTTGTGGGTCAGCGCGGCGTCGGCGGTCTCCAGCGCCACGTCGGTGCCGCTGCCCATGGCGATGCCGATGGTCGCCGCCTTCATCGCCGGGGCGTCGTTGATGCCGTCCCCGACCATCGCCAGCGGCGCATCGGCATTCAGCGCCATCACCGCTTCGACTTTGTCCGCCGGCAGCAGGCCGGCGCGGAATTCCAGACCCAGTTCGCTGGCGATGGCCGCCGCGGCGCGCGGGTTATCCCCGGTAAGGATCACCCCCTGCACCCCCAGCTGGTGTAAGGCATCCACTGCCTGACGCGCGTCGTCGCGCAGGGTGTCGCGCAGCGCCAGGATGCCGAGAAGCGTCTCGCCGCGCATGACCAGCACCACCGTTTGACCGACGCTCTCCAGCTGCTGGATCTGCGCCTCATGCTCTGACGGGGCGGCTTTGCTGGCCGCGCAGATCACGATACGGCTGCCGTTGACCTCGGCTTCGATACCGGAGCCGGCCAGCGCCCGCTGGCCGCTGGCCTGCGGAATACTCAGCTGACGCCGCTGCGCTTCGCGGACGATAGCCTGCGCCAGCGGATGGCTGGAGCCTTGCTCAACCGCCGCCGCCAGCGCCAGCAGCGTGTTATCGTCATTCTCAGCCGTGGCGATGACCGAGGTCACCTGCGGCTGGCCGACGGTCAGGGTGCCGGTTTTGTCGAACGCCACCTGGCGCACCTGGCCCAGCTGTTCCAGCGCCGCGCCGCCTTTAATTAACGCTCCGCGTCGAGCGGCGACCGCCAGGCCGGAAGTGATGGCTGCCGGGGTGGAGATGACCAGCGCGCACGGGCAGCCGATCAGCAGCAGCGTCAGCCCTTTATAAATCCACGGCAGCCAGGCGCTGGCGAAGAGCAGGGGCGGGACAATGGCGACCAACAGGGCCACCACCATAATGGCCGGAGTGTAGATCCGGCTGAAGCGATCGATAAAACGCTCGATCGGCGCCCGACGCTCCTCCGCCTCTTCAATCAGCTTCAGGATGCGGTCGATGGCGCTGTCGCCCGGTTCGGAGATTACGGTCAGCTGCACCAGGCGGTCGACGCTGGTGGCGCCCGCCGCTACGCGTTCTCCGGCCTGGCGCTCCACCGGTACCGACTCGCCGGTCAGAGCGCTTTCATCAAAGCTGGCAAATGGCGACAGCAGCTGACCATCCGCCGGCAGACGCCCACCGGCGGCCACTTCGATCACATCCCCGGGGCGCAGATCGCGCTGGGCGACGGTTTCCCGCACGCCGTTGCGCAGGCGAATGGCTGTGTCGGGCTTCAGCGCCATCAGCGCGCTCACCCCCTGTCGCGCGCGGCTGGCGGCCCAGCCTTCGAGACGCTCGCCGATCAGGAACAGCAGCAGGACCATCGCCGCCTCTGCGGTGGCGCCGATAAACAGCGCCCCGATGGCGGCGACGCTCATCAGCGTTTCAATGGCGAACCAGCTCCCGCTCTTGATCAGGCGCAGCGCCTGGCGGGCAACCGGCCACAGGCCGACCAGGGTGGTGGCAATAAAGGCTAACTGACCGGCAGGGTGGTTGGCCTGCTCCAGCCCCCAGCTCAGGGCCATCATCATGATCAGCGTCAGCAACGGTAAATTGTCGCGCAGTCGCGAGCCTTGAGTTTTCTCTGACGCGGGGGTATCGGCATCGCGCAGCGTATAGCCTGCCTGACGTACCGCCTGCTCAACCTGAGTCCGAACGTCGCCTTCGGCGTTAACCAATAATTTTTCAGTGGCGAACAGCACCTGAACCTGACTGACGCCGGGCACCTGACGAACCGCCGTTTCCACCTTGCGGGCGCAGGCGGCGCAGTCCATGCCTGCAACCTGCCAGCTGTAGCGGGCGTCGCTGAGCGCTTCGGCGGCAGGCGCGGTCTCTGCGGCGCAGGCGTGGTCTGTGCAGCAGCTTTCCGCCGGGGCGGGCGCTGGCCGCATGGTGAATGACGAGAATTGTGGGACTTTTTTATCCTGCGCGTCTGGAGTCGACATGGCACCCTCCGGTAAATGATAATTTTCTCATTAGCCGTAGGATACACTCTGGAGTCGACTCCAGAGTCAAGGACTAAATTACAGGTACAGCGCGCGCACGATGAGGAAGTGGCCGGCAAAGTAAAACGCGGCGGCAATGGCGTTATCGGCGCGGAAACGGCGGCGATAGTGGCTCACCAGCCACACGGCATTGCTCAGCAGCAGCAGAGCGGCGCCGGCGAATCCGGACAGCGCGGTGTTGGTAGGGCGGGCAAACCACAGCTCGCCGGCCAGCCAGACCATCACTAGCGTCATGCCGATAAAGGTCAGCACCGGCATTTTCATCTCTTCCAGCCGGCTCCAGATCACCGCCATCAGCAGGGCGCCGAATACCAGCAGCACCAGCGGCAGCGGCCAGAAGAACGACAGCGTCAGCTGGCTGGCGAACCAGATGGTATACAGCAGATGCGACAGGAAGAAGGCGCCCACCGCGTACATCACCCGCTGGCGCGGCAGCAGGGTCAGGGCGTCGCCGAGCAGGGAGGCGCACAGGCCGGCCAGCACCAGGTAGCTGATGGCATTGAACATCGGCGCCTGCCAGGCCAGCAACAGCAACAGAATCAGGGTGACAGGTTTAAATACCCAGCGTCGCCAGGCCGGCCCGCGATAGGATGCATCGACATAAAGCCATGCGGAGAAACAGACAGCAATAAATGACCAAAGCATAGTAAGTCCCTGTATCTGTTATCATAAGGAAAGTTACGGATGCGTGAAGCTACCACTCAGTGTAGTGGTTTGGCGCAGCAGATGACAATGTTATTCCAGTCGCAGTATGCTGATTCCTGATATTTTTTATGGGTAACCTTAATGAGTAAAATGCCGCTCTTTTTTGTTCTGGTCGTCGCGGTGATTGTGGTGGCGGCTTCGTTTCGCTATGTGCAGCAGCGCCGCGAAAAACTGGCGAACGACGCCGCGCCGGTGTTGCAAAAGCGGGTGATCGTCAGCAATAAGCGGGAAAAAGTGATTAACGATCGGCGTTCGCGGCAGCAGACGGTGACGCCTGCGGGCAGCGAGATGCGCTATGAAGCGAGCTTTCGCCCTGAGAACGGCGGGCTGGAGGTGGTGTTTCGCCTTGACGCGCCGCAGTATCATGCGCTGAGCGTCGGCGATCGCGGAATGTTAAGTTATAAGGGCACAGCGTTCGTGGCGTTCACGCCCGATCCCTGAGCCCTTGTCAGGACTATTTCTTCAGCGTCGCCTTCAGTTTTTTCTGCCAGGCGACGAGCTCAAACACGCCGAAGATAAAAATGCGGATTTGCTCAAAGCGGCTCAGCGGCGGGGCATCCTTCGGCTGCGTCGCCTTGAGCAGCGTCAGCTGCAGACCGTGCATCAGGATCATAAAAATCAGCGCGACGTTGACGAAGATATTCAGCGGCTTCGGGAAGGGCTGAAACAGATTCAATAACAGAAAGGCCCAGACGCACAGCATCAGCAGGCGGCCTAAATTAATCAGCATGGTTCTCTCCTTGGGCCTCACGTTGGTAAAGACGATACGCGACCTGTCCGGCCACTTTTTCACGATACAGATGCCAGTTCGCCGGTACCGGCGGTAAACCGTTTTCGACTTCGCTTTCGACGTACACCAGGGCTTCGTCGGCCAGCCAGCCCTGCGTTTCCAGCAGGCGCAGCGTCTCCTCCAGCAGCCCCTGACGGAACGGCGGGTCGACAAACACAATCTGATGCGGCGTGCCCGGTTGGCTCAGGAAGCTGAGGGTGTTAGTCGCGATCACCTTGCCGCGATCCGCTTTCAGGGTGGCCAGGTTTTTTTGCAACTGCTGAGCGACGCCGCGCTCCATCTCCAGTAGCGTGGTGCTGGCCGCATAGCGAGACAGCGCCTCAAGCCCCAGCGCGCCGCTACCGGCAAAGCAGTCGAGGCAGTGCGCGTCAACGATGGACGGCGCCAGCCAGTTAAAAAGGGTTTCGCGAACCCGGTCGGTGGTCGGCCGCAGGCCCGGGCTCTCCGGCACCGGTAATTTACGGCCGCGCCATTGCCCGCCGATGATGCGGATCTGGCCGCTGCCCGCGTGGTTTGGTTTTTTCATCTCTCTGCTCAAGTCTCAACTTCCGGCCTGCTATTCTAGCGATCGACGGCGGTTGACGAAACCTTAATCCGGGGGCGGTGCTGCGAGTTAAGTTAAGTGATAGACTATCCAACTAATTTCATCATTTTTTCAGCTTCTGATGAAGCTGCGCCATGAATAAACAGCGAGGAGTGTGGTCGCAAATGGCAAAAGAGAAAAAACGTGGCTTCTTTTCCTGGCTGGGCTTTGGACAGAAAGAGCAGGCACAGGAAACCGAGACTGAACAAAAAGTAGAAGAACAACAAGCGGTTGCCCAGGAGACGCCGGCGGCGGAAACCCCTGCTGAGCCGAGCGCGCCGAAAGCGGACCCGGAGGCGTTTGCCGAAGAGGTCGTCGAGGTCACCGGGACGGTGGTCGAAAACGAAAAGGCCCACCTCGCGGAGCCTGCCAGCGCGCCGGAAGAAGAGGCGGCGCCAGCGCCTGCTTTGGTTGAAGACGCGCCAGTCATCGCGCCGGAGCCTGCGGTCAGCGAACCGCTGAAGGCGGAGGAACAGCCGGCAGCGGTTGAGTCGCTGGTGGAGGACGTTATCGCCGAACCGGTGGCGGCGGAGGCCGTGGCTGAGCAGCCTGTAGAGGATGTCGTGGCCCAACCTCAGGAGACGGAAGCGCCGGAAGAGGACGCGCCGTTAAGCGATGAAGAGCTGGAAGCGCAGGCGCTGGCGGCCGAGGCGGCGGAAGAGGCGGCGGTGGTGGTGCCGGCGCCAGAGGAAGAGGCGCCGGTGGAAGCGCTGGTCCAGGAGCAGGAAAAACCGACGAAAGAAGGCTTTTTCGCCCGCCTTAAGCGTAGCCTGCTGAAAACCAAACAAAATCTCGGTTCCGGATTTATCAGCCTGTTCCGCGGTAAGAAGATCGATGACGATCTGTTTGAAGAGCTGGAAGAGCAACTGCTGATCGCCGACGTCGGGGTGGAAACTACCCGCAAGATCATTACTCATCTCACCGAGGGCGCCAGCCGTAAGCAACTGCGCGATGCGGAAGCGCTGTACGGTCTGCTGAAAGAAGAGATGGGCGATATCCTCGCCAAAGTGGATGAGCCGCTGAATGTTGAAGGCAAAACGCCATTTGTTATTCTGATGGTCGGCGTGAACGGGGTGGGGAAAACCACCACCATCGGCAAGCTGGCGCGTCAGTTTGAGCAGCAGGGCAAATCGGTGATGCTGGCGGCGGGGGATACCTTCCGTGCGGCGGCGGTGGAACAGCTGCAGGTCTGGGGCCAGCGTAACAATATCCCGGTGATCGCCCAGCACACCGGCGCCGATTCCGCCTCGGTGATTTTCGACGCCATTCAGGCGGCGAAGGCGCGCCATGTTGATGTGCTGATTGCCGATACCGCCGGGCGTCTGCAGAATAAATCGCACCTGATGGAAGAGCTGAAGAAGATCGTCCGGGTGATGAAAAAGCTGGACGTCGACGCGCCGCATGAGGTGATGTTAACCATCGACGCCAGCACCGGGCAGAATGCCATTAGCCAGGCCAAACTGTTCCATGAAGCGGTAGGTTTGACCGGGATCACCCTGACCAAGCTGGATGGCACCGCCAAAGGCGGCGTGATCTTCTCGGTGGCCGACCAGTTCGGCATTCCGATTCGCTATATTGGCGTCGGCGAGCGTATTGAGGATCTGCGTCCGTTTAATGCGGGCGACTTTATTGAGGCACTTTTTGCCCGAGAGGATTAAGAATGATTCGCTTTGAACAAGTCAGCAAAGCCTATCTCGGTGGGAGACAAGCGCTGCAGGGGGTGAACTTCCACCTGCAGCCGGGCGAGATGGCGTTTCTGACCGGCCACTCCGGCGCAGGGAAAAGTACCCTGCTGAAGCTTATCTGTGGTATCGAACGGCCCAGCGCCGGGAAAATCTTCTTCAGCGGTCATGAAATCAGCCGTCTGAAGAGCCGTGAGGTGCCGTTCCTGCGCCGCCAGATCGGCATGATTTTCCAGGACCACCATTTGCTGATGGATCGTACCGTGTATGACAACGTGGCGATCCCGCTGATTATCGCCGGCGCCAGCGGCGATGACATTCGTCGCCGGGTCTCGGCGGCGCTGGATAAGGTCGGGCTGCTGGACAAAGCGAAGAACTTTCCGATTCAGCTCTCCGGCGGCGAGCAGCAGCGCGTGGGGATCGCTCGCGCGGTGGTCAACAAGCCGGCGGTGCTGCTGGCGGATGAACCGACCGGTAACCTCGACGAGGCGCTCTCGGAGGGGATTTTACGTCTGTTTGAAGAGTTTAACCGCGTCGGGGTGACGGTACTGATGGCCACGCACGATCTGGGGCTTATCTCCAGCCGTCCGTACCGCGTGCTGACGCTCAGCGACGGCCATCTGCATGGAGGCATTCGGGGTGAATAAGCGCGACGCAATGAACCAAATCCGCCAGTTCGGCAGCAAGTTCGATCGCCTGCGCAACGCGGCGGGCGGCGGCGGCGGCGGGCGCAATGCGCCAAAACGGCCGAAAGCGGCGCCTAACCCGGCCTCGCGTAAGAGCAACGTGTTCAACGAGCAGGTGCGCTACGCCTGGCACGGCGCGCTCCAGGATTTAAAAAGCACGCCGCTGGCGACCTTCCTGACGGTGATGGTTATCGCCATCTCGTTGACCCTGCCAAGCGTCTGCTACATGGTCTACAAAAACGTCAGCAGCGCGGCGTCACAGTACTATCCCTCGCCGCAGATCACCGTGTATCTGGAAAAAACGCTGGATGACGATGCCGCGGCGCGGGTGGTCGGCCAGCTGCAGGCGGAGCAGGGCGTCGACAAGGTGAACTATTTGTCACGTGACGAGGCATTGGGTGAATTCCGTAACTGGTCCGGCTTTGGCGGCGCCCTGGATATGCTGGAAGAGAACCCGCTGCCGGCGGTCGCCATCGTGGTGCCGAAGCTGGATTTCCAGAGCACGGAAGCGCTGAACACCCTGCGCGATCGGGTATCGCGGATCCAGGGGGTCGATGAAGTACGGATGGACGACAGCTGGTTTGCCCGCCTCTCCTCGCTCACCGGGCTGGTGGGCCGCGTGTCGGCGATGATCGGCGTGCTGATGGTGGCGGCGGTGTTCCTGGTGATCGGCAACAGCGTGCGCCTGAGCATCTTCGCCCGCCGCGATACCATTAACGTGCAGAAACTGATCGGCGCCACCGACGGCTTTATCCTGCGTCCATTCCTCTACGGCGGGGCGATGCTGGGCTTCTCCGGCGCGTTTTTATCGCTGATCCTGTCGGAGATTCTGGTGATGCGCCTCTCGTCGGCAGTGACCGAGGTGGCGAAGGTGTTCGGCACCCAGTTTGAGCTGAGCGGCTTAGGCTTTGACGAGTGTCTGCTGATGCTGATCGTCTGCTCGATGATCGGGTGGGTGGCCGCCTGGCTGGCGACAGTGCAACATTTACGTCACTTTACTCCCGATTAAAAAAAGCGTGATATAATCTTTCCCTGCTGCAATGAGTTCCTGTTCGCAGGGAAAGATACCGCAAGCTTGTTCTCCTTTTCCTGCCCTCACTTTTTCATCGTGGTGTCACATTTTGTGCGTAATTTATTCACACCGTTGCAGGGAACTTGTGGATAAAATCACTGTCTGATACTAATGTGAGTGATATTCTCGTTGCTCATGAATGCTGGCATGCTTGTTGCCTGATGGGGACAAGACCACGTCAGAAGATATCGATTGAGAGGATTTGAATGACCAAAGAAATGCAAACTTTAGCTTTAGCCCCCGTTGGTAACCTGGAATCGTACATCCGGGCCGCTAACACTTGGCCGATGCTGTCGGCTGATGAAGAGCGGGAGCTTGCTGAAAAGCTGCATTACCAGGGCGATCTGGAAGCAGCGAAAAAGCTGATTCTGTCTCACCTGCGCTTTGTTGTTCACATTGCTCGTAACTACTCGGGCTATGGCCTGCCGCAGGCGGATCTGATCCAGGAAGGCAATATCGGCCTGATGAAAGCCGTGCGTCGCTTCAACCCGGAAGTGGGTGTGCGCCTTGTCTCCTTCGCCGTGCACTGGATTAAAGCCGAAATTCACGAATACGTGCTGCGCAACTGGCGTATCGTGAAGGTCGCTACCACCAAAGCACAGCGTAAGCTGTTCTTTAACCTGCGTAAAACCAAACAGCGTCTGGGTTGGTTCAACCAGGATGAAGTGGAAATGGTGGCCCGTGAGCTGGGCGTGTCGAGCAAAGACGTCCGCGAGATGGAATCCCGTATGGCGGCCCAGGACATGACGTTCGACATGTCGTCGGACGATGAATCCGACAGCCAGCCGATGGCGCCGGTCCTTTATCTGCAGGACAAGACGTCAAACTTTGCCGACGGCATTGAAGACGACAACTGGGAAGAGCAGGCGGCGAATAAGCTGACTGACGCGATGCAGGGCCTGGACGAGCGTAGCCAGGATATCATCCGCGCCCGCTGGCTGGACGAAGACAACAAGTCCACGCTGCAGGAGCTGGCTGACCGCTACGGCGTCTCCGCAGAGCGCGTGCGTCAGCTGGAAAAGAACGCCATGAAAAAACTGCGTGCCGCGATCGAAGCCTGATACGCCACCCCTGCCTGACGCCAGGCACCCCGATAACGCCCCGCCTCAGGTTGGGGCGTTTTGTTTTTCTGCGCCATCCATGGGCAGCAGCACCTCTGGACAGTGCGTCCGCAGGCAGCCTATCAGCACGCTGAACGCCGGCGCCATCTGCTCCTCAGGCTGGCTGGCAAATCCCATCAATAATCCTTTCTTACGCGCCGCCGTCAGGTAGTAGCGCGAGAGCGGCCGCACCAGAATGTGGCGCGCATTGGCCTCGCGGGCGATCGCCACATCGTCCGCCTCCTCCGGTAAATTGAGGATCAAATGCAGTCCGGCATTATCGCTGAAGTCCGACAGGGCGTCGGGCATACAGTGCCGCTGAATCAGCTCGGTTAAAAAGGCGCGACGACGGCTGTAGAGCAGCCGCATGCGGCGGATATGCGCCGAGTAGTGACCAGCGGTAATAAACTCCGCCAGCGCCATCTGGATCAGCGAATGGCCGCCGCGATAAAGCTCGGCGTGGGCGTGCTTCAGATCGCTGACCAGCGGGCGGGGGATCACCACATAGCCCAGGCGCAGGCCGGGATAGAGCGTCTTGCTGAAGGTGCCGATATAGACCACCGGCGCATCGGCCACCAGCCCCTGCAGGGCGGGGATGGGCTGCCCGGAAAAGCGAAACTCGCTGTCATAATCATCTTCGACGATCCAGCTGCCCTGCTGGCGGGCGAGCGCCAGCAGCCGCTGACGGCGTTCAAGGCTCATCACCGCGCCCAGCGGATACTGGTGAGAGGGGGTGACGAAGATGAGCCGCGGCGCATCGTCAACCGTTTCTGGCGGGCACAGCCCATTGGCATCGACGGTGATGGGGGTCGCCCGGACGTCGTTCATCGCCAGCACATGGCGAATGCCCCAGTAGGAAGGCTCCTCCACCCACGCCAGGTCGCCGTTGTCGCACAGCATGCGAGTGACCAGGTCAATCGCCTGGTGGATCCCCTCGGTGATAAGAATTTGATCTGCCTGACAGTGGACGCCGCGCGATACGCGCAGATAATCCACCAGCGCCTGCTGTAGCTCCGGGGTACCGCCGTTGCAGCTGTAGCTGAGCCGCTCCGGCTTTGGGCGACGGCTGATGCGGGCCTGGATCTTGCTGAACAGCGGATGGGGAAAGGCGTTAACGTCCGGTACGCCGGGAATAAACGCTCCCCACTGGCGTGGACTGGCGCTGACCTGGCTGAGCAGATGCTGGCCGCGGCGTGAAAGATGCGCCGTCGATGTCGCGATGCTGCTGTTTTCCCGCCTCCCCTTAGCGGTCAATGAACTTTCAGGCGCGGTTTGGGCAACGAATGTTCCGCTTCCCCGACGGGAAACCACATATCCTTCCGCCAGTAATTGTTCATAAGTTGTTAATATGGTGTTTCTTGATACGCCGAGCTCTCCCGCCAGGTCCCGCGACGGCGGCAGGCGGCTTTGCGGCGCCAGCGAACCGTCAAGGATCGCGCGGCGAAGCGCGTTGTATAAGCGTTTGTGCAGAAGAGGGTCGCGCTCTTCCTGCAGACGGACCAGCACCAGGTCACCCACCAGCGAACGCAATTGGATCCCTCAGATATTCAAAATTGGTACTCGATTATAGGGCCAACTCCTGTGTAAATAAACGACATCGTTTCTAATTTGTTGCGATAACGTGACATACACGACAGGAGATTCGCAGGTGAAAAGCTCAGAACTGAATCAACGTCGCCAGCAGGCGACGCCGCGCGGCGTAGGCGTAATGTGTAACTACTTTGTCGAGAAGGCGGAGAACGCCACGCTGTGGGATATCGAAGGCAATGAGGTGATCGATTTCGCCGCCGGTATCGCCGTGTTAAATACCGGTCACCGTCATCCGAAGGTGGTTGCCGCGGTCGCTGACCAGCTGCAGGCGTTCACCCACACCGCCTATCAGATTGTGCCGTACGAAAGCTATGTCACGCTGGCGGAACGTATTAACGATCTGGCGCCGATTGACGGGCCGGCAAAAACGGCCTTCTTCACCACCGGCGCGGAAGCGGTCGAGAACGCGGTGAAAATTGCCCGCGCTTACACCGGCCGTCCGGGGCTGATTACTTTCGGCGGCGGCTTCCACGGCCGTACCTTTATGACCATGGCGCTCACCGGTAAGGTCGCGCCCTACAAAATCGGCTTCGGCCCCTTCCCGGGCTCGGTGTATCACGGTGTCTACCCGAATGCGGCGCACGGCGTCTCCACCGCGGATGCGCTGAAAAGCCTGGAGCGCATTTTCAAAGCGGATATTGCGCCGGATCAGGTCGCGGCCATCATCCTCGAGCCGATCCAGGGAGAAGGCGGCTTTAACGTCGCGCCAGCCGATTTCATGCAGGCGTTGCGCGATCTGTGCGATACCCACGGCATTCTGCTGATCGCCGATGAAGTGCAGACCGGTTTCGCCCGCACCGGCAAGCTGTTCGCCATGCAGCACTATGATGTGAAACCGGATCTGATGACGATGGCGAAAAGCCTCGCCGGCGGTTTCCCGCTGTCGGGCGTCGTTGGTCGCGCCGAGGTGATGGATGCCCCAGCGCCTGGCGGCCTGGGCGGAACCTATGCCGGTAACCCGCTGGCGGTAGCCGCGGCGCACGCGGTGCTGGATGTGATTGCTGAGGAGCAGCTGTGCCAGCGCGCTGAACAGCTGGGTAGCCATCTGCAGGAAGTGCTCAACCAGGCGCGCGCCACCTGTCCGGCGATTGTCGATGTCCGCGGTCGGGGGTCGATGGTGGCGGTGGAGTTTAACGATCCGCAAACTGGCGAGCCGTCGCCGGAGTTCACCCGCCAGGTGCAACAGAAAGCGCAGGAGAACGGCCTGCTGCTGCTGAGCTGCGGCGTCTACGGCAACGTGATCCGCTTCCTCTATCCGTTGACGATTCCGGACGCCCAGTTCTCGAAAGCGCTGGATATTCTGGCGCGCGTACTGAAGAGCTAACGTCTCCCCGGTGGGCTGCGGCGGCAGGGAAGCCGAACAGAAACAGGAAGCCGCAGCCGGCTGTTCATGCTCAGCGTGAGTGGTTTATCACCCTGATATCACCTTTTTTCCGGCGGAGAAAACCGCCGGAGTAAAACGGAAAGTATTATGTCTGAAAACTCCACCTTTTCTCCCGCCCTCACCGGCCGGGAACGTACGGCTGTCCCTGCAAAATCTCTGAGCTTCGTCGAAGGGGTATCGATGATTGTCGGTACCAATATCGGCGCGGGTGTCCTCTCCATCGCCTATGCGTCAAGCAAAGCAGGCTTCTTACCGCTGCTGTTCTGGCTGGTGCTGGTGGGCAGCCTGACCACGGTGACCATGCTCTATGTCGCGGAATCTACGCTCCGCACGCGTAAACATCTGCAGCTCAGCGGATTATCAAAGCGCTACGTCGGCGGCTTTGGCGCGCTGATGATGTTCCTCTCCGTCTGCGTCAACAGCGTCGGCGCATTGACGGCTTATATGACCGGCAGCGGCAAGCTGCTCTACTCCCTGTTTGGCATTTCGCCGGCGCTGGGCAGCGTGCTGTTTTTCGTCCCGGCGGCAGGGGTGCTGTATCTGGGGCTGAAGGCGATCGGCCGCGGCGAGAAATTTATCAGCATCGGTATGGTGGTGATGATCTCGGTGCTGGTGATTGCCACGCTGCTGAAAGAGACCACCCGCGTGGGCTATCTGCTCGACGGCAACTGGCTGTATATGGTTCCGGTCTTCAACGTCGTGGCGTTCTGCTTCTCGGCACAGTATATCGTCCCGGAAATGGCGCGAGGCTTCGCCGACAAACCGGAAAAATTGCCTAAAGCCATTATGGTCGGTATGGCGCTGACCTTTACCCTGCTGGCGCTGGTGCCGCTGTCGGTGATCTCGCTTAATGGCCTGGACAATATTTCGGATGTGGCCACCATCTCCTGGGGCAGGGCGCTTGGCGAATGGGCCTTCTTCTCCGCCAACCTGTTTGCGCTGTGCGCGATGTTGACCTCCTACTGGGGACTGGGCGGCAGCTTCCTGACCAATATCTTCGATCAGTTCCGCCTGGGGAATGATGAACAGCCCGCCCGCCGCTTGATGGTGCTGCTGGTGGTGGCGATCCCGCCGTTCGTGCTGGCCTACAGCGGTATGGTCTCTTTCGTCAACGCGCTCTATTTTGCCGGGGTGTTCAGCGGCGTTATTTTATCGATTATGCCGATCCTGATGCTCAAGGGCGCCCGCCAGCGTGGCGACCTGACGCCGGGCTGGACCTGTCCGGCCTGGATGACCCATCCGCTTATCCAATGCTTCATTGTGTTGTTGTATCTTTGCAGCGCCGTCTACGCGGTAGCGTCCGCGGTAGGCTACCTGCCCGCTGGCTGGTAATCAGGGCCTGTTTTGCACCGCGTCCGGTTCATGCTGGCGCGGTTTTTTTATTTGTCACTTATCTGTTACATAGCCCGCAATTTAGTCGTTTCAAATTCCTCAGAATGACGGTATGTTTAGCATAGTGTGCTGCAAAAGCGCGAGCAGCCCCCGGTTGGTTAGCTATCATATGCTTTTCCTATCGATATAAACAAAATAATGCGCTAACAAACAACATCACAACAAATGCAAAAACCATAATAATGGGGAGCCTCAGGATGAATATGAAGGGTAAAGCGTTACTGGCAGGATGTATTGCCTTAGTTATGAGCAGCGCGGCGCTGGCGGAAGATATCAAAATCGCGGTAGTCGGGGCGATGTCCGGCCCGGTGGCCCAGTACGGCGATCAGGAGTTTACTGGCGCCGAGCAGGCGGTAGCGGATATCAACGCGAAGGGCGGCATTAAGGGCAATAAGCTGCAGATCGTAAAATATGATGACGCTTGCGACCCGAAACAGGCGGTAGCGGTCGCCAACAAAGTGGTCAACGACGGGATCAAATACGTTATCGGCCACCTGTGCTCCTCTTCCACTCAGCCGGCGTCTGACATCTATGAAGACGAAGGCATTCTGATGATCACCCCCGCTGCGACCGCGCCTGAGCTGACCGCGCGCGGCTATAAGCTGATCCTGCGCACCACCGGTCTGGACTCCGACCAGGGACCAACCGCGGCGAAATACATTCTCGACAAAGTGAAGCCGCAGCGTATCGCAGTCGTGCATGATAAACAGCAGTACGGCGAAGGCTTGGCCCGTGCGGTGCAGGATGGCCTGAAAAAAGGCGGGGCGAACGTGGTCTTCTTCGACGGGATCACCGCCGGTGAGAAAGATTTCTCCACTCTGGTGGCGCGCCTGAAGAAAGAGAATATCGACTTCGTCTACTACGGCGGTTACCACCCGGAAATGGGCCAGATCCTGCGTCAGGCCCGCGCTGCCGGTCTGAAAACCCAGTTTATGGGCCCGGAAGGCGTAGCGAACGTCTCCCTGTCTAACATCGCCGGCGAGTCGGCGGAAGGCCTGCTGGTGACCAAGCCGAAGAACTACGACCAGGTGCCGGCGAACAAACCGATCGTGGATGCGATCAAGGCGAAGAAACAGGATCCGAGCGGCGCCTTCGTCTGGACCACCTACGCGGCGCTGCAGTCGCTGCAGGCGGGCCTGAATCAGTCTGACGATCCGGCGGAAATCGCTAAATACCTGAAAGGGGCGACGGTAGACACCGTGATGGGCCCGCTGTCGTGGGATCAGAAAGGCGACCTGAAAGGCTTCGAGTTCGGTGTCTTTACCTGGCATGCTAACGGTACGGCGACCGACGCCAAATAATTTAACCGGCGCCTTTCACGCTGCAAATGCGTTGTCTGCGCCCCTCAACCCCGGTCACTTACTGATGTAAGCTCCCGGGGATTTCGGGTCTTGACGCCTTTTTGCAACGCGAAATGCTGGGTTAAATGGGTGGGGCGCCTTTCACGCTGCAAATGCGTTGTCTGCGCCCCTCAACCCCGGTCACTTAGTGATGTAAGCTACCGGGGATGTCGGGTCTTGACGCCTTTTTGCAACGCGAAAAGCTGGGTTAAATGGGTGGGGCGCCTTTCACGCTGCAAATGCGTTGTCTGCCCCCGCTCGCGCTGCGCTTACCAGGGCTATAGTTGCCAGGTAGCCCGGCTAAGCGAAGCGCCGCCGGGTTCTTCCTTGGCCATGCTCCGCTTATTGGGGCTACGGCTTAATGCTTTTCCCAACCGGTCTGCTGGGCGCTAAAGCCGAGCGCCTGCATAAAGGCCGCCATCACGCCGCGGTCTTCCACCCCGCGGTCGGCGACGCGCCAGCTATTGATCGCCGGGTTATCACGCAATGTCTCTTCCACTAAATATTGCCCGACGCCGCGGCGGCGGGTCACTTCACGCACGCACAGATCGCTGAGCTCACCTTCGACGCCGCGCAGGGTAACGCGCACAGCGCCCAACAGGCGCTCGTTAAAGCGAGCGGCATAGAGACGATGGTTTTCATCCAGGGTCAGCGTCGACAGATCCTGCGACGGCCAGATTTTCCCCAGATCAATGCGATCCTGATCGCTGAAGTGCTGTAAACGGATAATAGTCAGTTTCATGGGCGGCAAGTCCAGTGCAAAACAGAGGCGCCAGTGTACCCAAAATTGCTGTCTGGCGGAGCGCTGTTTTTTGCGCAGACATCAGGGGATTCGTTTTCCTGGCGTTGTTGGGGTAGCGCAATCCGTCATGGATCGAAAAATAAGCAGGATTTTAACCTAATGTGCAGCGTTTTATTCCGCCTTATGTATCGTTATTTTATGCTGCCGCATGGACTTTTTTTTGTTTATCTTCAGCAAAATACAGAATATTATCTTTGCTTAATCGACTGAAAAATAGAGATTTTAATCTGTTTTTTAGTGAAAAGCTGCGCTAAACCATTAAACTCAATGGTAAAAATGGCGTTGTTTAATAAAAGCACAGAATGCTTTTTAACCATAAAAATACAAAACATTTACACCACATCACGAACGGGGTTCTGCAGCATGAAAAGGAACGCGAAAACCATCGTCGCGGGCATTGTCGCATTAGCGATGTCGCACGCGGCGATGGCCAAGGATATTAAGGTCGCCGTGGTCGGCGCGATGTCGGGTCCGGTGGCCCAGTGGGGCGACATGGAGTTCAACGGCGCGCGTCAGGCGATTAAAGACATCAACGCCAGCGGCGGTATTAAGGGCGACAAGCTGGTGGCCGTCGAATATGACGACGCCTGCGATCCGAAGCAAGCGGTCGCGGTGGCCAACAAAATCGTCAACGACGGTATTCAGTACGTTATCGGCCACCTGTGCTCCTCTTCCACCCAGCCGGCTTCCGATATCTATGAGGATGAAGGCATCCTGATGATCTCCCCGGGAGCGACCAACCCGGAGCTGACCCAGCGCGGCTATCAGTACATCATGCGTACCGCCGGCCTCGACTCCTCGCAGGGGCCGACCGCGGCGAAATATATCGTCGAGAACGTCAAACCGCAGCGTATCGCCATCATTCATGACAAGCAGCAGTACGGCGAAGGGCTGGCGCGTTCGGTGCAGGACAACCTGAAAAAAGCCGGGGCCAACATCGTCTTCTTTGACGGCATCACCGCGGGCGAGAAAGATTTCTCCGCGCTGCTGGCGCGCCTGAAGAAAGAGAACATCGACTTCGTCTACTACGGCGGTTACTACCCGGAAATGGGCCAGATGCTGCGCCAGGCGCGCTCCGTGGGGCTGAAAACCGTGTTTATGGGGCCGGAAGGGGTCGGCAACGCCTCGCTGTCCAATATCGCGGGCGCCGCGGCGGAAGGGATGCTGGTGACGATGCCAAAACGCTACGATCAGGACCCTGCCAACAGCGCCATCGTCAACGCGCTGAAAGCGGAGAAGAAAGATCCGAGCGGGCCGTATGTCTGGATCACTTACGCCGCGGTTCAGTCGCTGGCGCAGGCGATGGACAGAACCGGCAGCCAGCAGCCGCTGGATTTAATCAAAGATTTGAAAGCGCACGGGGCGAAAACCGTGATTGGGCCGCTGACCTGGGATGAAAAAGGCGATCTGAAGGGATTTGAGTTTGGTGTCTTCCAGTGGCACGCCGACGGCTCTTCGAGCGCGGCGAAATAAGCGCTGAAGATGAGTTATCCCTCCGCCTGCGATCCGCGGGCGGTTTGAAAAAGGTTACCTTATGTCCGAGCAGTTTCTCTATTTTCTGCAGCAGATGTTTAACGGCGTCACGCTGGGCAGTACCTACGCGCTGATCGCCATCGGCTATACGATGGTGTACGGCATTATCGGCATGATCAACTTCGCCCATGGCGAGGTCTACATGATTGGCAGCTATGTCTCCTTCATGATCATCGCCGCGCTGATGATGATGGGTATCGACACCAGCTGGCTGCTGGTCGCCGCCGGCTTCGTGGGCGCCATTGTGATTGCCAGCGCCTACGGCTGGAGCATTGAGCGCGTGGCCTATCGGCCGGTGCGTAATTCCAAGCGTCTGATTGCGCTGATCTCCGCTATCGGGATGTCTATCTTCCTGCAGAACTACGTCAGCCTGACCCAGGGCTCCCGCGACGTGGCGCTGCCGAGCCTGTTTAACGGCCAGTGGGTCGTCGGCCACAGCGACAGCTTCTCCGCGACGATCACCACCATGCAGCTGGTGATCTGGGTGGTGACCTTTATCGCCATGCTGGCCCTGACGCTGTTCATTCGCTACTCGCGGATGGGGCGCGCCTGCCGCGCCTGTGCCGAAGACCTGAAAATGGCGAGCCTGCTCGGCATTAACACCGATCGCGTCATTGCCCTGACCTTTGTCATCGGCGCAGCGATGGCGGCGGTGGCGGGCGTGCTGCTGGGTCAGTTCTACGGCGTGATTAACCCCTACATCGGCTTTATGGCCGGGATGAAGGCCTTCACCGCCGCCGTGCTCGGTGGTATCGGCAGTATCCCCGGCGCGATGATCGGCGGCCTGATCCTGGGTATTGCCGAGGCGCTCTCTTCTGCCTATCTCAGCACCGAATATAAGGACGTGGTTTCCTTTGCGCTGCTGATTCTGGTGCTGTTAGTGATGCCGACCGGCATTCTGGGCCGCCCGGAGGTGGAAAAAGTATGAAACCGATGCAAATTGCAATGGCGCTGCTCTCTGCTGCGATGTTCTTCATTCTGGCGGGCGTCTTTATGGGCGTGCAGCTGGAGCTGAACGGCACCAAACTGGTGGTGGATACCGCCGCCGATATTCGCTGGCAGTGGATCTTCATCGGCACCGCGGTGGTCTTTTTCTTCCAGCTGCTGCGGCCGCTGTTTCAGAAAGCGGTTAAGAACGTCTCCGGGCCGAAGTTTATTATGCCGGCGATTGACGGCTCGACGGTGAAGCAGAAGTTGTTCCTGATAGCCCTGCTGGTGATTGCCGTGGCCTGGCCGTTTATGGTGTCGCGCGGTACGGTGGATATCGCCACCCTGACGATGATCTATATCATTCTCGGCCTCGGGCTGAACGTGGTGGTCGGCCTTTCCGGCCTGCTGGTCCTGGGCTACGGCGGGTTCTACGCCATCGGCGCGTATACCTTCGCGCTGCTGAACCACTATTACGGTCTCGGCTTCTGGACCTGTCTGCCGCTGGCCGGCCTGGTCTCCGCGGCGGCTGGCTTCCTGCTTGGCTTCCCGGTGCTGCGTCTGCGCGGCGACTACCTGGCGATCGTGACCTTAGGCTTCGGCGAGATCGTGCGTATTCTGCTGCTCAACAATACCGAAATCACCGGCGGGCCAAACGGCATCAGCCAGATCCCGAAACCGACCTTCTTTGGCCTCGAATTCAGCCGCAGCGCCCGCGAAGGCGGCTGGGATACCTTCAGCAACTTCTTCGGCGTCAAATACGATCCCTCCGACCGGGTCATTTTCCTCTATCTGGTGGCGCTGCTGCTGGTGGTGCTGAGCCTGTTCGTTATCAACCGCCTGCTGCGGATGCCGCTGGGGCGGGCGTGGGAAGCGCTGCGTGAAGATGAGATCGCCTGTCGTTCGCTGGGCCTGAGCCCGACGCGCATCAAGCTGACCGCCTTTACCATCAGCGCCGCGTTTGCCGGCTTCGCCGGGACGCTGTTCGCCGCGCGCCAGGGCTTCGTCAGCCCGGAATCCTTTACCTTCGCCGAGTCCGCCTTTGTACTGGCGATCGTCGTGCTGGGCGGGATGGGCTCGCAGTTTGCGGTGATCCTGGCGGCTATTCTGCTGGTGGTGTCGCGTGAGCTGATGCGTGATTTTAACGAATACAGCATGTTAATGCTCGGCGGTCTGATGGTGCTGATGATGATCTGGCGTCCGCAGGGGCTTCTGCCAATGACGCGCGTGCAGTTGAAGCTGAAAAACGGTCAGGCGAAAGGAGAGCAGGCATGAGTCAGCCATTATTATCCGTCAGCGGCCTGATGATGCGTTTCGGCGGTCTGCTGGCCGTCAACAATGTGTCGCTGGAGCTCAAAGAGCGCGAGATCGTCTCGCTGATCGGCCCCAACGGCGCCGGGAAGACCACCGTCTTTAACTGCCTGACCGGTTTTTACAAGCCCACCGGCGGCACCATTCTGCTGCGCGACCAGCATCTGGAAGGGCTGCCGGGCCAGCAGATTGCCCGGATGGGCGTGGTGCGGACCTTCCAGCACGTGCGCCTGTTCCGCGAAATGACGGTGATTGAAAACCTGCTGGTGGCGCAACATCAGCAGCTGAAAACCGGGCTCTTCTCCGGCCTGCTGAAAACGCCGGCCTTCCGTCGGGCGCAGAGCGAAGCGCTGGACCGCGCGGCCACCTGGCTTGAGCGTATCGGCCTGCTGGAGCACGCTAACCGGCAGGCCAGCAACCTGGCCTATGGCGACCAGCGCCGGCTGGAGATTGCCCGCTGCATGGTGACCCAGCCGGAAATTCTGATGCTCGATGAACCGGCGGCGGGGCTGAACCCGAAAGAGACCAAAGAGCTGGACGAGCTTATCGCCGAGCTGCGTAACCATCACAACACCACCATCCTGCTTATCGAACACGATATGAAGCTGGTGATGGGCATTTCCGATCGCATCTACGTCGTGAACCAGGGGACACCGCTGGCCAACGGGACGCCGGAAGAGATTCGTAATAACCCGGACGTGATCCGCGCATACCTTGGTGAGGCATAAGATGGAAAACGCGATGTTAACTTTTGACAACGTCAGCGCCCACTACGGCAAGATTCAGGCGCTGCACAACGTCAGCCTGCATATCAAACAGGGCGAGATCGTCACGCTTATCGGCGCCAACGGCGCGGGGAAAACCACCCTGCTCGGCACGCTGTGCGGCGATCCGCGCGCCTCCAGCGGGCGTATTGTCTTTGACGGTAAGGATATTACCGACTGGCAGACGGCGAAGATCATGCGCGAGGCGGTGGCGATCGTCCCGGAAGGGCGGCGCGTCTTTTCGCGAATGACGGTGGAAGAGAACCTGGCGATGGGCGGTTTTTTTGCCGACCGCGATCAGTTCCAGACCCGCATCAAATGGGTGTATGAGCTGTTTCCGCGTCTGCACGAGCGCCGTATCCAGCGCGCCGGCACCATGTCCGGCGGCGAACAGCAGATGCTGGCCATCGGCCGCGCCCTGATGAGCCAGCCGCGTCTGCTGCTGCTGGATGAACCGTCGCTGGGGCTGGCGCCGATCATCATTCAGCAGATCTTCGATACCATCGAGCAGCTGCGCGAGCAGGGGATGACTATCTTCCTGGTTGAGCAGAACGCCAACCAGGCGCTGAAGCTGGCCGATCGCGGCTACGTGCTGGAGAACGGCCACGTGGTGCTGGAGGATACCGGCGACGCGCTGCTGGCCAACGAGGCGGTGCGCAGCGCCTATCTCGGCGGTTAATTCATCGCAACCCGGCGTCATTCACTTCGCCGGTTTGTAGCCCGGGCGAGGCGCTTGCGCCGACCCCGGGAGCCGATCGCACAACTATTATCCGTGTCTCAGCTCCCACTTTACTTCCCCCGTCCTTTCATCGGCTTGTCATCTCTCTGACCCGTTACTATCTTTTTTTTGTAATAAAAAAGTTATTTTTCTGTAATTCGAACATGTCATGTTACCCCGCGAGCATAAAACGCGTGAAATCGCGCATCCGGCACAACAAGAGAGATAACCGATGATATCGTTACGACATACAGCTTTAGGACTGGCGCTGAGCCTGGCTTTTGCCGGTCAGGCCCTGGCGGTTACCACCATCCCGTTCTGGCACTCAATGGAAGGCGAACTGGGTAAAGAAGTGGATTCTCTGGCGCAACGCTTTAACGCGGCCAATCCTGATTACAAAATCGTTCCGGTATACAAGGGCAACTATGAACAGAGCCTGAGCGCCGGTATCGCCGCCTTCCGTACCGGCAACGCGCCGGCGATCCTGCAGGTGTATGAAGTGGGTACCGCCACCATGATGGCGTCAAAAGCCATTAAGCCGGTCTACCAGGTGTTCAGCGAGGCGGGCATCACGTTTGATGAATCGCAGTTTGTGCCGACGGTCGCCGGGTATTACACCGATTCGAAAACCGGCCATCTGCTCTCCCAGCCGTTTAACAGCTCCACGCCGGTGCTGTACTACAACAAAGACGCCTTCAAAAAAGCCGGCTTAGATCCGGAGCAGCCGCCGAAGACCTGGCAGGATCTGGCGGCCTACACCGCGAAGCTGAAAGCCGCCGGAATGAAGTGCGGCTACGCCAGCGGCTGGCAGGGCTGGATCCAGATTGAGAACTTCAGCGCCTGGCACGGCCTGCCGGTGGCGACGAAAAACAATGGCTTTGACGGCACCGACGCGGTTCTTGAGTTCAACAAGCCGGAGCAGGTGAAGCATATCGCGCTGCTCGAAGAGATGAACAAGAAGGGTGATTTCAGCTACTTCGGGCGTAAAGACGAGTCCACCGAAAAGTTCTATAACGGCGACTGCGCCATTACCACTGCCTCGTCCGGCTCGCTGGCCGATATCCGCCAGTACGCCAAATTTAACTACGGCGTCGGCATGATGCCTTACGATGCCGACGTGAAAGGCGCGCCGCAGAACGCCATCATCGGCGGGGCCAGCCTGTGGGTGATGCAGGGTAAAGACAAAGAGACCTACACCGGCGTGGCGAAGTTCCTCGACTTCCTGACCAAACCGGAAAATGCCGCCGAATGGCACCAGAAAACCGGCTATCTGCCGATCACCACCGCGGCCTACGATCTGACCCGCCAGCAGGGTTTCTATGATAAGAACCCGGGCGCCGATATCGCCACGCGCCAGATGCTGAACAAGCCGCCGTTGCCGTTCACCAAAGGTCTGCGTCTGGGCAACATGCCGCAAATCCGCACCATCGTCGATGAAGAGCTGGAGAGCGTGTGGACCGGCAAGAAAACCCCGCAACAAGCGCTGGATTCCGCCGTTCAGCGTGGGAACCAGCTGCTGCGCCGCTTCGAACAAGCGACCAAATCGTAATCTGTAACTTGCCCGGTGGCGCTGCGCTTACCGGGCCTACGATGTGCCTTATGTAGGCCGGGTAGGGCGTAGCCGCCACCCGGCATTGTTCAGGAACCCAATCTCAATGTCATCATCCCGTCCGGTATTCCGCTCGCGCTGGCTGCCCTATGTCCTGGTCGCGCCGCAGCTGATTATCACGCTGATTTTCTTTATCTGGCCCGCGGGCGAAGCGCTGTGGTATTCGCTACAGAGCGTCGATCCGTTTGGCCTGTCCAGCCAGTTTGTCGGCCTGGATAACTTCGTGGCGCTGTTCCATGACCCGTACTATCTGGATTCGTTCTGGACCACTATCAAATTCAGCGCCCTGGTGACCGTCAGCGGCCTGCTTATTTCGCTCTTTTTCGCTGCGCTGGTCGACTACGTGGTGCGCGGCAGCCGCTTCTATCAGACTCTGATGCTGCTGCCGTATGCCGTGGCCCCCGCGGTGGCGGCGGTGCTGTGGATCTTCCTCTTTAACCCCGGGCGTGGGCTGATCACCCATTTCCTCGGCGAGCTGGGCTACGACTGGAACCACGCGCAGAACAGCGGCCAGGCGATGTTCCTGGTGGTCTTCGCCTCGGTATGGAAGCAGATAAGCTACAACTTCCTGTTTTTCTTCGCCGCGCTGCAGTCGATCCCGCGTTCGCTGGTTGAGGCTGCCGCTATCGACGGCGCCGGGCCAATCCGCCGCTTCTTCAGGCTGGCGCTGCCGCTGATTGCGCCGGTGAGTTTCTTCCTGCTGGTGGTCAACCTGGTTTACGCCTTCTTCGACACCTTCCCGGTGATCGATGCCGCCACCGCCGGCGGCCCGGTGCAGGCGACCACAACCCTGATTTACAAAATCTATCGCGAAGGTTTCGCCGGGCTCGATCTTTCCGCTTCCGCCGCGCAGTCGGTGGTGCTGATGTTCCTCGTCATTATCCTGACGGTGGTGCAGTTCCGTTACGTTGAAAGTAAGGTGCGTTACCAATGATTGAGAACCGTCGCGGGCTGACGATTTTCAGCCACACCATGCTGATTCTGGGCATCGCCGTTATTTTATTCCCGCTGTATGTCGCCTTCGTGGCGGCGACGCTGGATAACCAATCGGTGTTCGAAACGCCGATGACGCTGATCCCCGGCGGACATCTGCTGGAGAACATGAAGACCATCTGGGTGAACGGCGTTGGCGTCAACAGCGCGCCGTTCTGGCTGATGATGCTCAACAGCTTCATCATGGCGTTCGCCATTACGGTGGGCAAAATCGTCGTGTCGATGCTGTCGGCGTTCGCCATCGTCTGGTTCCGCTTTCCGCTGCGTAACCTGTTCTTCTGGATGATCTTTATCACGCTAATGCTGCCGGTCGAGGTGCGTATTTTCCCGACGGTGGAAGTGATCGCCAATCTCAACATGCTCGACAGCTACGCCGGGCTTACGCTGCCGCTAATGGCCTCAGCCACCGCCACCTTCCTGTTCCGCCAGTTCTTTATGACCCTGCCGGACGAGCTGATTGAAGCGGCGCGTATCGATGGCGCTTCGCCGATGCGCTTCTTTCGCGACATCGTGCTGCCGCTGTCGAAAACCAACCTCGCGGCGCTGTTCGTCATCACTTTTATCTACGGCTGGAACCAGTATCTGTGGCCGTTGCTGATTATTCAGGATGTGAATCTTGGCACCGCCGTCGCCGGCATCAAAGGCATGATCGCCACCGGCGAAGGTACTACCCAGTGGAATCAGGTGATGGCGGCGATGCTGCTGACCCTGATCCCGCCGGTTGTCATCGTTTTAGCCATGCAGCGCGCATTTGTGCGTGGCCTGGTCGATAGTGAGAAATAAAATGGCTGGTTTAAAACTACAGGCAGTAAGCAAAAGCTGGGATGGCAAAACCCAGGTGATTCAACCGCTGACGCTGGACGTGGCGGACGGGGAATTTATCGTCATGGTCGGCCCGTCGGGCTGCGGGAAATCAACGCTGCTGCGGATGGTCGCCGGACTGGAGCGGGTGACCAGCGGCGATATCTGGATCGACCGCAAGCGGGTCACCGAAATGGAGCCGAAGGATCGCGGCATCGCCATGGTGTTCCAGAACTATGCCCTTTATCCGCATATGAGCGTGGAAGAGAACATGGCGTGGGGGCTGAAGATCCGCGGCATGGGTAAGGGATTGATCGCCGAGCGGGTGCAGGAGGCGGCGCGTATTCTTGAGCTCGACGGCCTGCTCAAGCGCCGCCCGCGCGAGCTCTCCGGCGGCCAGCGCCAGCGCGTGGCGATGGGCCGCGCCATCGTGCGTGACCCGGCGGTATTCCTCTTCGACGAACCGTTGTCAAACCTCGACGCCAAGCTGCGCGTGCAGATGCGTCTTGAGCTGCAGCAGCTGCATCGCCGCCTGAAAACCACCTCGCTGTACGTTACCCATGATCAGGTGGAGGCGATGACCCTCGCTCAGCGGGTGATGGTGATGAATAAAGGCGTTGCCGAGCAGATCGGCACCCCGGTGGAAGTGTATGAGAAGCCGGCCAGCCGCTTTGTGGCGAGCTTTATCGGCAGCCCGGCCATGAACCTGCTGGAAGGGCGCATCAGCGATGACGGCGGTCGCTTTGAGCTGGCGGGCGGCATCCAGCTGCCGACGAATCATGAGCACCGGCGCCACGCCGGGCGTAAAATGACCCTCGGTATCCGCCCGGAGCATTTTATCTTAAGCTCGCAGGCGCAAGGCGGCATTCCGCTGCTGATGGACTCCCTGGAAATTTTAGGCGCCGATAACCTTGCCCACGGGCGCTGGGGCGAACAGAAGCTGGTGGTCAGACTGCCGCACCAGCAGCGCCCGGCGGCAGGCAGCACGCTATGGCTGCATCTGCCTTTGGAACATCTGCACCTCTTTGATGGTGAAACAGGACAACGCGCATGAGTAACTGGCCTTATCCCCGTATCGTCGCCCATCGCGGCGGCGGTAAACTGGCGCCGGAGAACACCCTGGCGGCTATCGACGTCGGCGCTCGCTACGGGCACACGATGATTGAATTTGACGCCAAGCTGTCAAAGGACGGGCAGATCTTTCTGCTGCATGACGATAATCTCGAACGCACCAGCAACGGCTGGGGCGTGGCGGGGGAGCTGCCATGGGACGATCTGCTGAAGGTGGATGCCGGTAGCTGGTTCAGCCGTGAATTTAAGGGCGAGCCGCTGCCACTGCTCTCCCAGGTGGCGGAGCGCTGCCGCCGTCACGGCATGATGGCGAATATCGAAATTAAACCGACCACCTGCCTTGGGCCGCAGACCGGCAACGTGGTGGCCCTGGCGGCGCGGGAGCTGTGGGCGGGAATGACCGCGCCGCTGCTGTCGTCGTTTGAAATCGATGCCCTGGAAGCGGCGCAGGAAGCCGCCCCCGAGCTGCCGCGCGGGCTGTTGCTGGATGAGTGGCGTGAGGACTGGCGGGAGTTGACCGCCCGGCTGGGCTGCGTCTCCATTCACCTTAACCACAAGCTGCTGGACGCCGGGCGGGTGGCAAGCCTGAAACAGGTCGGCCTGCATATCCTGGTGTATACCGTTAACAAACCCCAGCGCGCCGCCGAGCTGCTGCGCTGGGGCGTAGACTGCATCTGCACCGATGCTATTGACGTCATCGGGCCCCATTTCCAGCCTTAATAACCGCTGCGCGGCGGCTGGCCTTTACGGGTTGGTCTGCCGCAGCATCCCTCCGTTATTGTTCGGCAGCACCTGCTGCGGCGGATTGAGATTCCCGCCCTGCGCCGCGCGCTGCTGATTGGTCTGCAGCTGGTTTTGCAAATGCTGCTGCTGGGAGCGAGTCTGATTGTTCAGATTCTGCTTCAGCATGCTCTGTTGCTGCTGTTGCTGCACCTTCATCTCATTTTGCATGCGCTGCTGGCTGGGGACCACGTAACCCGGCTGGTTGGGGTTGTTATCAATATTGATTGGCTGGGCTAAAACGCCGAGCGGCATCAGCGCCGCCAGAAATAACATCGCTTTCATGGTTTTCTCCTCCCGTGCGTGGGATCACTTAAGTGTACCTCGAATCCGCCATAACAATGATTTTTTAGGAGTTATCAACCAGGCTTAAGCGGGGAATGAAACCTACCTATCAGGAGTAAGACAATGATAAAAACAACAATCTGGCGTCAGGTGGTCATCGCTGCGTTGCTGGCGGGCGGTAGTTTTACCGTCGCCGCCAGTCCACCGCCGCCGCCGCCGGTCTCTTATGGCGTAGAGGAGGATGTATTCCACCCGGTGCGCGCCCGGCAGGGCATGGTGGCCTCGGTGGATGCGCTGGCCACCCGCGTCGGGGTGGATATTCTGCGCCAGGGCGGCAACGCCGTCGATGCGGCGGTGGCGGTTGGCTACGCGCTGGCGGTCACTCATCCGCAGGCGGGGAATATCGGCGGCGGCGGTTTTATGATGCTGCGGACGAAAGACGGCAAGACTACGGCGATCGATTTCCGCGAAATGGCGCCAGAGCAGGCCACCCGCGACATGTTCCTCGACGACCAGGGTAACCCGGACAGTAAAAAATCGCTCACCTCGCATCTGGCCTCTGGCACGCCAGGCAGCGTGGCGGGCTTCTCTCTTGCCCTGGAAAAATACGGCACCATGCCGCTGAACAAAGTGATCCGCCCGGCAATCAAGCTGGCGGAAGAGGGCTTTATTGTTAACGATGCGCTGGCGGACGATCTGAAGACCTACGGCAGCGAAGTGATCCCGCAGCACGAAAACAGTAAAGCGATCTTCTGGAAGAACGGCGAGCCGCTGAAGAAGGGCGACCGGCTGGTACAGAAGAACCTGGGGAAAAGCCTCGAGCTGATTGCCGAGCACGGTCCGGATGCCTTCTATAAAGGCGCTATTGCCGACCAGATCGCGGACGAGATGAAAAAGCACGGCGGGCTTATCACCAAAGCCGACCTCGCTAACTATAAGGCCGTGGAGCGCACGCCGATTAGCGGCGAATATCGCGGGTATGAGATCTACTCTATGCCGCCGCCCTCCTCCGGCGGGATCCACATCGTGCAGATCCTCAATATCCTCGAAAATTTCGATCTGCAGAAATATGGCTTTGGCAGCGCCGACGCTATGCAGGTGATGGCGGAGGCGGAGAAACATGCCTATGCCGACCGCTCTGAATATCTCGGCGACCCTGACTTCGTCAAAGTGCCGTGGCAGGCGCTGACCAGCAAAGCCTACGCCAAAGCGATTGCCGCCGAGATCGACGTCAATAAGGCGAAGCCTTCCAGCCAGATCCGCCCGGGCAAGCTGGCGCCCTATGAAAGCAACCAGACCACCCACTTCTCGGTGGTCGATAAAGACGGCAATGCGGTGGCGGTTACCTATACGCTGAATACCACCTTCGGCACCGGCATTGTGGCGGGGGACTCCGGCATTCTGCTGAATAACCAGATGGATGATTTCTCGGCGAAGCCCGGCGTACCTAACGTCTATGGCCTGGTGGGCGGCGACGCCAATGCGGTGGAGCCGAAAAAACGCCCGCTGTCGTCGATGTCGCCGACCATTGTGGTGAAAGACGGCAAAACCTGGCTGGTGACCGGCAGCCCGGGCGGCAGCCGGATCATCACCACTGTGCTGCAGATGGTGGTCAATACCATCGATTTCGGGATGAACGTCG
This sequence comes from Klebsiella sp. JB_Kp004, assembly GCF_040065795.1. Lineage (NCBI taxonomy): Bacteria > Pseudomonadati > Pseudomonadota > Gammaproteobacteria > Enterobacterales > Enterobacteriaceae > Klebsiella > Klebsiella sp. JB_Kp004. The sequence continues at coordinate 135,580 of NZ_JBEAKW010000002.1, forward strand.
CAGAAGCCACCAACGCCCCGCGCTTCCATCATCAATGGCTGCCGGATGAGCTGCGGGTGGAGAAAGGCTTTAGCCCGGATACCCTGAAGCTGCTGGAGGCGAAAGGGCAGAAAGTGGCGCTGAAAGAGGCGATGGGCAGCACTCAGAGCATTATGGTGGGGCCGGACGGGATGCTGTATGGCGCCTCCGACCCGCGTTCGCCGGATGATTTAACGGCGGGGTATTGATATGTTGCCCGGTGGCGCTGCTGCGCTTACCGGGCCAACCACTGCACGAACGCAGGTCGGGTAAGGCGAAGCCGCCACCCGGCAACATGCTACTTCATTCTCGCCATATAATATGCATCCACATATTCACCGTTGCGCAGCGCGTAACGCTTGCCTGTGCCTTCGATCTCAAATCCGTGTTTTTTGTACACCGCAATCGCCGGCTTGTTATCGGCGAACACCGTCAGCTCAATGCGGTCAACGCGCAGCCAGTTATCGCACAGGTCGATCATCTCGCGCATCAGCGCGCTGCCGATACCGCGCCCCTGATGGCCGGCGGCAACCGCCATGCCAAAGGTCGCCACGTGGCTGCGACGAGGGCGCGGTTCGACATGGAGCGACAGATGCCCGGTAACCCGATCGTCCAGCGTCGCCACCAGATGGAAGGTATGGGGTTTGGGCTGTAGCTTCTCCTGCCAGGCTTCCATGGCGGGGTAAGGGATCTGTAGCGTGTCATGATAGACCTCCGGGTGCGCCATCAGCATACGTAAAGGTTCAGCATCGCGCGGTTCGGCATGGCGTATCACTATGTCACTCATTCCCTTATCCTCTGTTTGGTGGTTGATTCTCCTTCACCATCTCTGACGGCAGCCGGGGAGTCAATGCCGTTTTTTGCAAAAAAAAGATAGACAAGTGCGAATGAGAATGATTATTATTGTCCTGCATTCAGGAAGACCCTTGCGGAAAGCCTGAAAGCACGACATTGCTCACATTGCTTCCAGTATTACTTTAGCCAGCCGGGTGCTGGCTTTTTTTTTGCTGCAACCTCAGGCGCTTTGCGGCCTGGCGGACATCACGCCGTCTTCCGCAACCAGGCCGATGAGATGACTTTTGCTTTCCGCCGCGGCCAGCACCTCGGCGCTGCCGGTGAACTGGCCGCCCTTTTTAATCGCCAGCGAGCGATAGGCGAGGGTGCCATCCAGATTGCCGTGCTCCTCAATGGTGATGCTGTCGCCGCGGCACTGGCCCTGAACCTTGCCATCAATAATCAGCTCACGGCAGCTGATGTTGCCCTCGACCTGACCTTCACGCATCACCTTAATCAGATGTTCTTTCGCCTCAATGTTGCCGGTAAGCTGGCCGTGAATATAGACATGGCCGCTGGCGACAATATTGCCGACGAAATGCACCCCGCTGGCGATGACCGTGGTCTCTTGTTTTTTGCTGGCGACCGCCTGGGATTCTGGGTTGTTTGCCGGAGGCGTGGCCACTTCTGACGTCTGAGGTTCCGTTTTATTTTTCTTAATAAACATCGCGTTAATTTTGTTCCGTTGGCTATGGAGGAGAAAGGCGACCAGTGCGCAGGCGGCCGCCAGGCGCGCCGGCACGATCGCATCGACAGACCAGGCGATCAGCGCGAGAAGCCAGAAAAAAAGGGCGCCGTTTAAGGCGAGATACTGTTTGTCCATCCGTAGCGGCTGGCTACTCCGTTAGTCATCAGCAACGTCCTGGTTTGCCCTCCACTTATCCGCAGTTTCGCCATTGAGATCAAGATATTTAACCGAAAAATGTCGATTTAATCTGTTGTTAATCAATGAGTTATTAATGATTACGTATGGATGGTACGAGACCTATTTTTTTGACGAATCTTCACGGAAAACGGACTGAGAGGATGAAGTCATGTCCCGGCTTGCGCTATGGTTGAAGGTAGCTCATTAACTAAGGACAGCGTTATGACTCTGCACTGCGCATTTATTGGCTTCGGCAAAAGCACCACCCGCTACCATCTTCCTTACGTGTTACACCGCCAGGACCGCTGGCAGGTGGCGCACATCTATCGCCGTCGGGCGAAGCCCGAGGAGCAGGCGCCGCAGTATTCCCACATCCATTTCACCAGCGATCTCGATGAAGTATTAAACGACCCGCAGGTCAGGCTGGTGGTGGTCTGCACCCATGCCGACAGCCATTTTGACTATGCGAAAAAGGCGCTGGAGGCGGGGAAAAACGTGCTGGTGGAAAAGCCGTTCACCCCGACGCTGGAGGAAGCCAAGACCCTGTTTGCGTTGGCGAACAGCAAAGGCCTGACGGTGACGCCCTACCAGAACCGCCGCTTCGACTCCTGCTTCCTGACCACTAAAAAGGTGATTGAGAGCGGCAAACTTGGCGAACTGGTGGAGATCGAAAGCCATTTTGACAACTACCGCCCGCTGGCGGAGACCAACCCCGGCGGCCCGCAAAACGGCGAGTTCTATGGCCTTGGCGTGCATACCCTGGACCAGATTATTTCGCTGTTCGGCCGCCCGGACCATGTCGCTTACGATCTGCGCTCGCTGCGCAACAAAGCTAACCCGGATGATACCTTTGAGGCCCAGCTGTTCTACGGCGATCTGAAGGCCATCGTTAAGACCAGCCACCTGGTGCAGATCGACTACCCGAAATTCATCGTCCACGGCCATAAAGGCTCGTTTGTGAAATATGGTATCGACCAGCAGGAGACCAGCCTGAAAGCCAATATCATGCCGGGCGAGCCGGGCTTTGGCGCGGACGACAGCGTCGGCGAGCTGGTGTATGTCAACGAGGCAGGGGAGACGGTGCGCGAAGCGGTCCCGCTGGAGAGCGGCGACTATGGTCGGGTCTACGACGCGCTGTACGACACCCTCGTCAACGGCCAGCCAAATTACGTCAAGGAATCTGACGTTCTTACCAATATGGAGATCCTGCAGCGCGGCTTTGAGCAGCCCTCACCGGCCACCATTACTCTGGTGAAATAAGCCCAGTCGGCTCCTCGGCGCTTGTTCATATTTTTTGAACAGAGGAGTCAATTTTCACCCTCTATGATCGTCGGCGAAATGGGTCCACACTGACTCCATCGAAAACATATGGGGGTGCAACATGATCTACTTACGCAAAGCGAACGAACGTGGCCACGCTAACCATGGCTGGCTGGATTCCTGGCATACTTTCTCTTTCGCCAACTACTACGACCCGAACTTTATGGGCTTCTCCGCCCTGCGGGTGATTAACGACGACGTCATCGACGCCGGTCAGGGCTTCGGTACCCACCCGCATAAAGATATGGAGATCCTGACCTATGTGCTGGAAGGGGCGGTGGAGCACCAGGACAGCATGGGCAACAAAGAGCAGGTGCCGGCGGGCGAGTTCCAGATCATGAGCGCGGGTACCGGGGTGCGTCACTCTGAGTACAACCCGAGCAAAACCGATCGTCTGCGTTTGTACCAGATCTGGATTATTCCGGAAGAAACCGGCATTACCCCGCGCTACGAGCAGCGCCGCTTCGACGCCGCCCAGGGCAAACAGCTGGTGCTGTCGCCGGATGCACGGGATGGCTCGCTGAAGGTCTATCAGGATATGGAGCTGTATCGCTGGGCGCTGCTGAAAGATGAGCAGTCGGTTCACCAGATTGCCGCGGAACGTCGCGTCTGGATCCAGGTCGTCAAAGGCGAAGTGACCATCAACGGTACCAAAGCCACTACCAGCGATGGTTTGGCTATCTGGGACGAGCAGGCGATTTCGGTTCATGCCGACAGCGATAGCGAAATCCTGCTGTTCGATCTGCCGCCGGTTTGATCGTTATCTGAGGTCGTCTATACCCAAAATAATTTGAGTTGCAGAAAGGCGGCGACGCAGAGAATCCCCAGGAGCTTACTTAAGTAAGTGACTGGGGGTGAGCGATGAAAGCCAACGCGCATGCAACTCGAAGTATGATAGGTATAAATAAATTGCGTAGCCTTCCCTCATGTTAGGGAAGGTTGCGCTTTGTCCGTGATAAACTGAGAAAATGTTCCCCGTTGATCACAGTCAGGACGATGAAAAAGAAAAGACCCGTACTTCAGGATGTAGCCGATCTTGTCGGCGTGACCAAAATGACGGTCAGTCGCTATTTACGCAACCCGGAGCAGGTCTCCGAAGCGCTGCGTGGCAAGATTGCCGTTGCCCTCGATGAACTGGGTTATATTCCCAATCGCGCCCCTGACATTCTCTCCAACGCCACCAGCCGCGCCATTGGCGTGCTGCTGCCATCGTTAACCAACCAGGTGTTCTCGGAAGTGCTGCGCGGGATTGAAAGCGTCACTGACGCCTTCGGCTATCAAACCATGCTGGCGCACTACGGCTACAAGCCGGAAATGGAAGAGAAACGCCTCGAATCGATGCTCTCCTGGAACATTGACGGCCTGATCCTCACCGAACGCACCCATACGCCCCGCACCCTGAAGATGATTGAAGTCGCCGGCATTCCGGTGGTGGAGCTAATGGACAGCCAGTCACCGTGCCTCGATATCGCGGTCGGTTTCGATAACTTCGAAGCGGCGCGGCAGATGACGGCGGCGATTATCGCCCGCGGCCACCGCCACGTTGCTTATCTCGGCGCGCGTCTTGATGAACGTACTATCATCAAACAGAAGGGGTACGAGCAGGCGATGCTCGATGCGGGCATGACGCCCTACAGCGTGATGGTGGAGCAGTCCTCGTCCTATTCATCCGGGATTGAGCTGATGCGCCAGGCGCGCCGCGAATACCCGCAGCTTGACGGCATCTTTTGCACCAACGATGACCTCGCGGTCGGCGCGGCCTTTGAGTGCCAGCGCCTGGGGCTGAAGATCCCGGACGACATGGCGATAGCCGGTTTCCACGGCCACGATATCGGCCAGGTGATGGAGCCGCGGCTGGCCAGCGTCCTGACCCCGCGCGAGCGGATGGGGCGCATTGGCGCCGAACGTCTGCTGGCGCGCATTCGTGGCGAAGCGATTACCCCTAAGATGTTAGATTTAGGTTTCACATTGTCACCGGGCGGATCAATTTAAACTGACAAGTTTGAAGTAGATCACACATATTCACATCTGGCACGAATGGATATTGCTTCTCCACAGGTCCGGCATGACAATGTTACCGATAACAGTTACCCGTAACAATTAACCGATACGCCGCCTTCGCGCTCAATGAGTCAGCCCCGGCGCGGCGTACCTGTCCGGTGGGAGGATGCTTTGAGCACGACTAATCATGATCACCACGTCTACGTTCTGATGGGCGTTTCCGGCAGCGGGAAATCCGCTGTCGCCAGCGAAGTGGCGCATCAGCTGCATGCCGCGTTTCTCGACGGCGACTTTCTGCATCCGCGCAGCAATATCACCAAGATGGCCTCCGGTGAGCCGCTCAACGATGACGACCGTACCCCGTGGCTGCAGGCGCTAAATGACGCCGCGTTTGCCATGCAGCGTACCAATAAGGTGTCGCTGATCGTCTGTTCGGCGCTGAAGAAGAGCTATCGCGACATTCTGCGCAAGGGCAACCCGAACCTCTCCTTCATCTACCTGAAAGGCGACTTCGAGGTGATCGAAAACCGTCTGAAGGCGCGTAAAGGGCACTTCTTCAAAACCCAAATGTTGGTGACGCAGTTTGAAACGCTGCAGGAACCAGGCGCCGACGAGAGCGATGTGCTTATCGTCGATATCGACCAGCCGCTGGAAGGCGTGGTGGCCAGCACCATTGAGGTGATCAACAAAGGCAGTCACTAGTGAGTACTTTAACGCTTGTTTTAACAGCAGTCGGCTCGGTATTGCTACTGCTGTTTTTAGTCATGAAGGCGCGGATGCACGCCTTCGTGGCTTTGATGGTGGTTTCTATTGGCGCAGGTCTCTTCTCCGGCATGCCGCTGGATAAAATCGCGGCGACGATGGAGAAGGGGATGGGCGGTACGCTGGGCTTCCTGGCGATCGTCGTCGCGCTGGGCGCGATGTTCGGGAAGATCCTGCATGAAACGGGGGCGGTCGATCAGATTGCCGTCAAGATGCTCAAATCCTTCGGCCACAATCGCGCGCACTATGCGATTGGTCTCGCCGGCCTCATCTGCGCGCTGCCGCTGTTTTTCGAAGTGGCGATCGTGCTACTGATCAGCGTCGCCTTCTCGATGGCGCGCCATACCGGCACTAACCTCGTGAAGCTGGTGATCCCGCTGTTTGCCGGGGTGGCCGCCGCCGCGGCGTTCCTGCTGCCGGGACCGGCGCCGATGCTGCTGGCGTCGCAAATGCACGCCGACTTTGGCTGGATGATCCTGATTGGCCTGTGCGCGGCAATTCCGGGAATGATTATCGCCGGGCCGCTGTGGGGCAACTTCATCAGCCGCTACGTTGAGCTGCATATTCCTGACGACGTGACGGAGCCGCATCTCGGCGAAGGCAAAATGCCCTCCTTCGGCTTCAGCCTGTCGCTGATCCTGCTGCCGCTGGTGCTGGTAGGCCTGAAAACCATCGCCGCGCGCTTTGTGCCGGTGGGGTCGACCGCTTACGAATGGTTTGAATTTATCGGTCACCCATTCACCGCGATCCTGGTAGCCTGCCTGGTGGCAATCTACGGCCTGGCGGTACGTCAGGGGATGGCGAAAGACCGGGTGATGGAGATCTGCGGTCATGCGCTGCAGCCGGCGGGCATTATCCTGCTGGTGATCGGGGCAGGCGGCGTCTTCAAGCAGGTGTTGGTTGACTCCGGCGTCGGCCCGGCGCTGGGTGAAGCGCTGACCGGTATGGGGCTGCCGATCGCCATTACCTGCTTCGTGCTGGCGGCGGCGGTGCGTATCATCCAGGGCTCCGCCACCGTGGCGTGCCTGACGGCGGTCGGCCTGGTGATGCCGGTGATTGAGCAGCTGAACTACAGCGGCGCGCAGATGGCGGCCTTGTCTATCTGTATCGCCGGCGGCTCGATTGTCGTGAGCCATGTGAACGACGCCGGCTTCTGGCTGTTCGGTAAATTTACCGGCGCCACCGAAGCCCAGACGCTGAAAACCTGGACGATGATGGAAACCATCCTCGGCACCACCGGGGCGATTGTCGGCATGATCGCCTTCCAGCTGCTGAGCTAAGTCTGTTCGCCACCCGCTCGCGGGTGGCCAAAAGCCAGGGTAACGCCGTTTACCCTGGCTTCCCGGCGATAAGCCGCGCTTTTTCCCTCTTTTCTCTTCCCGCTCCTCGCCCTTATTAGCGCTACGACGATGCTCGTATCCTTCGGCAAGCCTTGCTGCACCTGGGTTTGTTGCCTCTTTTTGGCAAGGGGAAAATCAGCGGATTTCGCGCTTAATCCATAATCAGGATCAATAAAATCGCGACGGAAAATGTTCCATTCCCTGGGTGATTTCCCCGATAATCATTGCGCTTTGACGACGACCAGCGACGGTGGACAATGTGCAGGATAAGTTGCTTTTCTGATTGTTCAGCAATCATTGATTAATTTCACTTGCGACTTTAGCTGCATTTTGTAAGGTGAGGGATAATCCAGTTGGAAACTGGTCAGGCACAAACAGCACACACCTCGCAGGAATACGTTATGAAAAATGTTGGTTTTATCGGCTGGCGCGGAATGGTCGGCTCTGTTCTCATGCAACGCATGGTTGAAGAGCGCGATTTCGACGCCATTCGCCCGGTGTTCTTCTCTACCTCCCAGCTGGGACAGCCAGCGCCGTCTTTCGGCGGTAGCACCGGTGGCACGCTCCAGGATGCGTTCGATCTGGACGCGCTGAAGGCACTGGACATTATTGTCACGTGCCAGGGCGGCGATTACACCAACGAGATTTACCCGAAGCTGCGCGAAAGCGGCTGGCAGGGTTACTGGATTGACGCTGCCTCTTCGCTGCGCATGAAGGACGATGCGATCATTATCCTCGACCCGGTTAACCAGGACGTGATCACCGCCGGCCTGAACAACGGCGTAAAAACCTTTGTCGGCGGCAACTGCACCGTCAGCCTGATGCTGATGTCCCTCGGCGGCCTGTTTGCCCAGGATCTGGTGGAGTGGGTCAGCGTGGCGACATACCAGGCGGCTTCCGGTGGCGGCGCGCGTCATATGCGCGAACTGCTGAGCCAGATGGGCCAGCTGCACAACCACGTCGCGGCAGAGCTGGCGGACCCGGCTTCCGCCATTCTGGATATCGAGCGCAAAGTGACGTCGCTGACCCGCAGCGGCGAGCTGCCGGTGGATAACTTCGGCGTACCGCTGGCGGGCAGCCTGATCCCGTGGATCGACAAACAGCTGGATAACGGCCAGAGCCGCGAAGAGTGGAAAGGCCAGGCGGAGACCAACAAGATCCTCGCCACCTCGTCCGTTATCCCGGTAGACGGCCTGTGCGTCCGCGTTGGCGCGCTGCGCTGCCACAGCCAGGCGTTCACCATCAAGCTGAAAAAAGATGTCTCTATCCCGACCGTTGAGGAGCTGCTGGCCGCGCATAACCCGTGGGCTAAAGTGGTACCGAACGATCGCGACATTACCATGCGCGAGCTGACCCCAGCCGCGGTGACTGGCACCCTGACCACCCCGGTAGGACGCCTGCGTAAACTGAATATGGGGCCGGAGTATCTGTCGGCCTTTACCGTTGGCGACCAGCTGCTGTGGGGCGCCGCGGAGCCGCTGCGCCGGATGCTTCGCCAGCTGGCGTAAGCGCAGGATGAACAGAAAGGGGGTCTTCGAGCCCCCTTTTTTTTTGCGTAATACAAGGAGTAAACGCGGATGTTAGATTTTTCCCCACGGAGGTAACTCAGCCTTGGCTATGCTTTAAGTAAGGAATTCCTTACCTGAAGGTGGGACGGAGCAGAAGGATGCAGAAAGCGCTGCGCCGTTCAGGTCAAAAAAAGTCGCCAGTTACAGGAATGAGCGACACTTACAACAGGATGAAAGCATGTCTAATCATATCGATAGAGACGTGATTAATGCGCTAATCGCCGGTCATTTCGCGGACCCTTTTTCCGTGCTCGGCATGCACCGTACCGATGCCGGGCTGGAAGTGCGCGCATTATTACCCGATGCCACCGATGTGTGGGTTATTGAACCGAAAACCGGACGCAAAGTCGGCAAGCTCGAATGCCTCGACTCGCGTGGTTTCTTCAGCGGCGTTCTGCCGCGGCGTAAAAACGCCTTTCGCTATCAGTTGGCCGTCACCTGGCACGGGCAGCAGAATCTGATTGATGACCCTTATCGCTTTGGTCCGCTGCTGCAGGATCTTGACGTCTGGCTGCTGTCGGAAGGGACCCACCTGCGCCCTTACGAAACGCTGGGCGCGCACGCCGCCACCATGGACGGCGTCACCGGCACCCGTTTCTCGGTATGGGCGCCGAACGCCCGCCGCGTCTCGGTGGTGGGGCAGTTTAATTACTGGGACGGCCGGCGCCACCCGATGCGATTCCGCAAAGAGTCCGGCATCTGGGAACTGTTCGTCCCCGGCGCGCACAATGGCCAGCTGTATAAATTCGAGCTGATTGACGCCCACGGCCATCTGCGGGTCAAAGCCGACCCTTACGCCTTTGAATCGCAAATGCGTCCGGAAAGCGCCTCGCTTATCTGCGACCTGCCGCCTAAAGTCGAACAGCCGGCGGACCGCAAAGCGGCGAACCAGTTCGATGCCCCTGTCTCTATCTATGAAGTGCATCTTGGCTCATGGCGTCGCCATACCGACAATAATTTCTGGCTGAGCTACCGCGAGCTGGCCGACCAGCTGGTGCCCTACGCGAAATGGATGGGCTTCACCCATCTCGAGCTGCTGCCGGTTAACGAGCACCCGTTCGACGGCAGCTGGGGCTATCAACCCACCGGCCTCTATGCGCCGACCCGCCGATTCGGCACCCGCGATGATTTCCGTTACTTTATCAACGCCGCGCACGCCGCCGGGCTAAACGTCATTCTGGACTGGGTGCCTGGCCACTTCCCGGCGGATGATTTTGCCCTTGCCTCTTTCGATGGCACCGCGCTGTATGAGCACAGCGATCCGCGCGAGGGGTATCACCAGGACTGGAATACCCTGATCTACAACTACGGACGCCGCGAAGTCAGCAACTTCCTGGTGGGAAATGCGCTGTACTGGATCGAACGCTTCGGCATCGATGCTCTGCGCGTCGACGCGGTGGCCTCGATGATCTATCGCGACTATAGCCGCAAGGCGGGGGAGTGGATCCCCAACGAATACGGCGGCCGGGAAAATCTGGAAGCCATTGAGTTTCTGCGCAACACCAACCGCATCCTTGGCGAACAGACGCCGGGCGCGGTCACCATGGCGGAAGAGTCCACCGATTTCGCCGGGGTAACCCGTCCGCCAGCCGGCGGCGGCCTCGGTTTCTGGTTCAAATGGAACCTCGGCTGGATGCACGACACCCTGGATTACATGAAACTCGATCCGGTGCACCGCCGCTACCATCACGACAAAATGACCTTCGGCATGCTCTACAACTACACCGAGAACTTTGTGCTGCCGCTCTCCCACGATGAAGTGGTGCACGGCAAAAAATCGATTCTCGACCGCATGCCGGGGGACGCCTGGCAGAAGTTCGCCAACCTGCGCGCCTACTACGGCTGGCTGTTCGCCTTCCCGGGGAAAAAGCTGCTGTTTATGGGCAATGAGTTCGCCCAGGGCCGCGAGTGGAACCATGACGGCAGCCTCGACTGGCATCTGCTGGAGGGCGGCGACAACTGGCACCACGGCGTCCAGCGGCTGGTGCGCGACCTGAACCATACCTATCGCCACCATAAGGCGCTGCACGAGCTGGACTTTGACCCGTACGGCTTCGAATGGCTGGTGGTGGATGACCACGAGCGCTCAGTGTTTGTCTTTGTGCGCCGCGACCGGGCGGGGAACGAGATTATCGTCGCCAGCAACTTCACGCCGGTGCCGCGCCACGACTACCGCTTCGGCATCAACCAGCCGGGCCGCTGGCGCGAGGCGTTGAATACCGACTCAATGCACTATCACGGCAGCAACCAGGGCAACGGCGGGGTGGTGGAAAGCGATGCCATCCCCAGCCACGGTCGCGAACATTCGCTGTCCCTGACCCTGCCGCCGCTGGCGACGATCTGGCTGGTCCGGGAGGCGCAATGACCAACCTCGCGGCAGGCAAGCCTGCGCCGTTGGGCGCCAGCTATGACGGCAAGGGGGTGAACTTCGCCCTCTTCTCCGCCCACGCGGAGCGGGTGGAGCTGTGCGTGTTCGACGAGCAGGGCAACGAGCAACGCTTCGATCTCCCGGCGCGCAGCGGCGACATCTGGCACGGCTGGCTGGCTGCCGTCGGGCCGGGCCTGCGCTACGGCTACCGGGTGCATGGCCCCTGGGATCCGGCGCAGGGACACCGCTTTAACCCGGCCAAGCTGCTGCTCGATCCCTGCGCTCACCGGGTTGAGGGCGATCTGCCGGACGACGAGCGCCTGCACGGCGGAATGTGGCAGCCGGATCATCGCGATAGCGCCGCGATAGCGCCAAAATCGCAGGTAGTGGATCTGCGTTACGACTGGCTGGGCGATAAACCGCCGCGTACCCCATGGGGGGAAACGGTGCTTTATGAAGCGCACGTGAAAGGGCTCACCCTGCTTAATCCGCAGCTGCCGGAAGCCATTCGCGGAACGTATAAGGCGCTGGGCCACCCGGTGATGATCGCTTACTTCAAATCGCTGGGCATCAGCGCCCTTGAACTGTTGCCGGTGGCGCAGTTCGCCAGCGAGCCGCGACTGCAGCGGATGGGGTTGAGCAACTACTGGGGCTACAACCCGCTGGCCTGGTTCGCGCTGGATCCGCGCTATGCCAGCGACCCGACGCGCGCCCTGGATGAGTTTCGCGATGCGGTTAAGGCGCTGCATGCCGCCGGTATCGAGGTGATTCTGGATATCGTGCTCAACCATAGCGCGGAAATCGATCTTGAAGGTCCCACCGTCTCCCTGCGCGGAATCGACAACCGTAGCTATTATTGGGTAAGGGAAGATGGCGATTATCACAACTGGACCGGGTGCGGGAATACGCTCAATCTCAGCCACCCGGGGGTAGTGGAACTGGCGCGCCAGTGTTTGCGCTTCTGGGTGGATGAGTGCCATGTCGACGGTTTTCGCTTCGATCTCGCCTCAGTGATGGGGCGGACGCCGGAATTCCGCCAGGATGCGCCGCTGTTCGAGGCTATCCGCCACGACAGCGTGCTGTCGCAGGTGAAACTGATCGCCGAACCCTGGGATATCGGCCCGGGGGGCTACCAGGTGGGCAATTTTCCCCCGCTGTTCGCCGAGTGGAACGACCATTTTCGCGATAGCGCCCGCCGCTTCTGGCTGCAGCAAAACGTCTCCCTGGGGGATTTCGCGCAACGCTTCGCGGCCTCCAGCGATCTCTTTGCCCGTGATGGCAAGCCGCCATCGGCGACGGTCAATCTGGTGACGGCCCACGATGGCTTCACGCTGCGCGACTGCGTTTGTTTCAATCAGAAACACAATGAGGCGAACGGGGAGGAGAATCGCGATGGGACTAACAATAACTACAGCAACAATCATGGTATAGAAGGATTAGAAGCTAATTTTGCGGTGATTGAACGGCGACGCGCCAGCGTGCATGCGCTGCTGACGACGCTGCTGCTGGCTCAGGGGACGCCGATGCTGCTGGCGGGCGATGAGCAGGGCCACAGCCAGCACGGCAACAATAATGCCTACTGTCAGGACAACGCCCTTACCTGGCTCGACTGGCGCCAGGCGAACCCGGGATTAACCGCCTTTACCGCGGCGCTGATCCACCTGCGCCGGCGCATTCCGGCGCTCACCCGCAACCGCTGGTGGCAGGAGGGGGATGGCAGCGTCCGCTGGCTTAATCGCCATGCCCAGCCGCTGACTGCCGGGGAGTGGCAGCAGGGGGCAGCGTGTATGCAGATCCAGTTGTCGGATCGCTGGCTGCTCACGCTGAACGCCACCGCAGAGGTGGTCGATATGGTTTTACCCGAGGGGGAATGGCGCGCCGTTCCTCCATTCGCCGGAGAGGATAATCCGGTCATCATGGCTGTCTGGCATGGGCCCGCGCACGGAGTGTGCGTATTTCAAAGGTCGTAAGCCCTGAAGCTTCCGGTTGAACCCGTGGCGGCGGCGCGGCGGGATGAGCAGGAAAGCTGGGGTGTAAAAAGGAGTTAATCATGGTTAGGCTTGAAAAAAACGATCCGCTGATGCTGGCGCGTCAATTACCTATCAAATCCGTGGCGTTGATCCTCGCGGGCGGCCGTGGCACCCGGCTTAAGGATCTCACCATTAAGCGTGCGAAACCTGCCGTTCACTTCGGCGGCAAGTTCCGTATTATCGATTTCGCATTATCTAACTGCATTAACTCAGGGATCCGCCGCATCGGCGTTATTACCCAGTATCAGTCGCATACGCTGGTGCAGCACATCCAGCGCGGCTGGTCGTTCTTCAGCGAAGAGATGAACGAGTTTGTCGATCTGCTGCCGGCCCAACAGCGCGTACACGGCGAAAACTGGTATCGCGGCACGGCGGACGCGGTGACGCAGAACCTGGACATCATCAGCCGCTACAAGGCCGAGTACGTGGTGATCCTCGCGGGCGACCATATTTATAAGCAGGACTACTCGCGCATGCTGATCGACCATGTCGAAAAAGGGGCGCGTTGCACCGTGGCCTGCATGCCGGTGCCCATTGAAGAGGCATCCGCCTTCGGCGTCATGGCGGTCGACGAAAACGAAAAAATCATTGAGTTTGTCGAGAAACCCGCCAACCCGCCGGCGATGCCGACCGACCCGACCAAATCGCTGGCCAGCATGGGCATTTATGTCTTCGACGCCGCCTATCTTTATGAGCTGCTGGAAGAAGACGATCGCAACGAGAACTCCAGCCATGATTTCGGCAAAGACATCATTCCGAAGATCACCGAAGCTGGCATGGCTTATGCACATCCTTTCCCGCTCTCCTGCGTGCAGTCCGACCCGAACGCCGAGCCGTACTGGCGCGACGTGGGGACGCTGGAGGCCTACTGGAAGGCCAACCTCGATCTGGCGTCAGTCACGCCGGAGCTGGATATGTACGACCAGAACTGGCCGATCCGTACCCATATGGAATCGCTGCCGCCGGCGAAGTTCGTGCAGGACCGTTCCGGAAGCCACGGCATGACCCTGAACTCGCTGGTCTCCGGGGGCTGCATTATCTCCGGGTCGGTGGTGGTACAGTCGGTGCTGTTCCCGCGCGTGCGGGTGAACTCATTCTGTAACATTGATTCGGCAGTCTTGTTGCCAGATGTCTGGGTGGGGCGCTCATGCCGCCTGCGTCGCTGCGTGATTGACCGCGCCTGCGTCATCCCGGAAGGAATGGTGATTGGTGAGAACGCGGAAGAGGATGCACGCCGCTTCTATCGCTCAGAGGAAGGTATCGTGCTGGTGACCCGCGACATGCTGCGGAAATTGGGGCACAAACAGGAGCGCTAATGCAGGTCTTACATGTATGTTCTGAGATGTTCCCGCTGTTAAAGACGGGCGGTCTGGCGGACGTCATCGGCGCGCTGCCGGCGGCGCAAATCGCGGAGGGTATCGATACGCGCGTGCTGTTGCCGGCGTTTCCCGATATCCGCCGCGGCGTGGTGGATGCCCAGGTGGTGACCCGCCGGGATACGTTCGCCGGGCGGATCACGCTGCTGTACGGCCACTTTAACGGCGTGGGGATCTATCTGATAGACGCCCCGCATCTCTATGACCGGCCGGGGAGCCCTTACCACGATACCAACCAGCACGCTTATACCGACAACGTTCTGCGCTTTGCGCTGCTGGGCTGGGTGGGAAGCGAAATGGCCAGCGGACTGGATCCGTTCTGGCGCCCGGATGTGGTCCATGCCCACGACTGGCACGCCGGCCTGACGCCGGCCTACCTGGCGGCGCGCGGGCGTCCGGCTAAATCGGTTTTTACCGTGCACAACCTGGCGTACCAGGGGATGTTTTACTCCTGGCATATGAATGATATCGAGCTGCCGTGGTCGTTTTACAACATGCATGGCCTCGAGTTTAACGGCCAGATCTCGTTTCTGAAGGCCGGTCTTTACTACGCCGACCATATTACGGCGGTGAGCCCGACCTACGCGCGCGAGATCACCGAGCCGCAGTACGCCTACGGCATGGAGGGGCTGCTGCGTCAGCGCCATCATGAAGGGCGGCTGTCGGGAATTCTCAACGGCGTTGACGACGGTATCTGGAGCCCGCAAAACGACCTCCTGCTGCCGATGCGCTACGATCGCGACACGCTGGAGGAGAAGGCGGAGAACAAGCGTCAGCTGCAGATCGCCATGGGCCTGAAGGTCGATGATAAAGCGCCGCTGTTTGCCGTCGTCAGCCGTCTCACCAGCCAGAAAGGGCTGGATCTGGTGCTCGAAGCGCTGCCGGGCCTGCTTGAGCAGGGCGGCCAGCTGGCGCTGCTGGGCGCTGGCGACCCGGTGCTGCAGGAAGGGTTCCTTGCCGCCGCTGCCGAACACCCGGGCAAGGTGGGGGTGCAGATTGGCTATCATGAGGCCTTCTCCCACCGCATTATGGGGGGCGCCGACGTCATTCTGGTCCCGAGCCGCTTTGAACCCTGCGGTCTGACCCAGCTGTACGGTCTGAAGTACGGTACGCTGCCGCTGGTGCGCCGCACCGGCGGGCTGGCGGACACGGTCTCTGACAGTTCGCTGGAGAACCTTGCCGATGGTCTGGCGACAGGTTTTGTCTTTGAGGACAGCAATGCGCTGTCATTGCTGCGCGCTATACGTCGCGCCTTTGTCCTCTGGTCGCGCCCATCGCTCTGGCGCTATGTGCAGCGTCAGGCGATGAATATGGATTTTAGCTGGCAGGTTGCCGCGAACTCCTATCGCGAACTTTATCAACGCTTGATGTAATCACTGGAGTCATTGTTATGAATGTACCCTTTAGCTATGCATCACCGACGCTGAGCGTTGAGGCGTTAAAACATTCTATTGCCTATAAGCTGATGTTTATCAT
The DNA here is from genome assembly GCF_040065795.1 of Klebsiella sp. JB_Kp004. Classification (NCBI taxonomy): domain Bacteria; kingdom Pseudomonadati; phylum Pseudomonadota; class Gammaproteobacteria; order Enterobacterales; family Enterobacteriaceae; genus Klebsiella; species Klebsiella sp. JB_Kp004. The sequence goes on from NZ_JBEAKW010000002.1 coordinate 151,538, forward strand.
CGGTAAAGATCCGGCCATCGCCAACAAGCATGAATGGCTTAACGCCACGCTGTTTGCCGTTCGCGATCGCATGGTGGAGCGCTGGCTGCGCTCCAACCGCGCGCAGCTCTCGCAGGAAGTGCGCCAGGTATACTATCTGTCGATGGAGTTCCTGATCGGCCGTACCCTCTCGAATGCCCTGTTGTCGCTCGGCATCTATGACGATGTGAGCAGCGCGCTGGCGGAGATGGGGCTCGATCTCGAAGAGCTGATCGATGAAGAGAACGACCCCGGACTTGGCAACGGCGGTCTGGGCCGCCTGGCGGCCTGCTTCCTTGACTCCCTGGCGGCGCTGGGGCTGCCGGGACGTGGCTACGGGATCCGCTACGACTACGGGATGTTTAAACAGAATATCGTCGATGGCCGGCAAAAAGAGTCCCCTGACTACTGGCTGGAGTACGGTAACCCGTGGGAGTTTGAGCGCCACAACACCCGCTATAAAGTGCGCTTCGGCGGCCGCATTCAGCAGGAGGGGAAGAAAACCCGCTGGATAGAGACGGAAGAGATCATTGCCGAAGCCTACGATCAGATTATCCCCGGCTTTGACACCGACGCCACCAACACGCTGCGTCTGTGGAGCGCGCAGGCCAGTAGCGAAATTAACCTCGGTAAGTTTAACCAGGGCGACTACTTCGCCGCGGTAGAGGATAAGAACCACTCCGAAAACGTCTCCCGCGTCCTCTATCCGGACGACTCGACCTACTCCGGCCGCGAGCTGCGCCTGCGCCAGGAGTATTTCCTCGTCTCGGCCACGGTGCAGGATATTCTGAACCGCCACTATCTGTTGCATAAGACCTATGACAACCTGGCGGACAAGATAGCCATCCACCTGAATGACACCCACCCGGTGCTGTCGATACCGGAGCTGATGCGCCTGCTTATCGACGAGCATAAATTCAGCTGGGACGAGGCGTTCGAGGTGACCTGTCAGGTCTTCTCTTATACCAACCATACCCTGATGAGCGAAGCGCTCGAGACCTGGCCGGTGGATATGCTGGGCAAAATTCTCCCGCGCCATCTGCAGATTATCTTTGAGATTAACGACTACTTCCTCAAGACCCTGCAGGAGCAGTATCCCAACGATACCGCGCTGCTCAGCCGGACCTCGATTATCGACGAGTCAAACGGCCGTCGCGTGCGGATGGCCTGGCTGGCGGTGGTGGTCAGCCACAAGGTCAATGGGGTGTCGGAGCTACATTCCCGATTGATGGTGGAGTCGCTGTTTGCCGAATTCGCCAAAATTTTCCCGATGCGCTTTATCAACGTGACCAACGGCGTCACGCCGCGCCGCTGGCTGGCGCTGGCCAACCCGCCGCTGTCGAAAGTGCTGGATGAGCATATCGGCCGCACCTGGCGGACCGATCTGAGCCAGCTTGACGAGCTGAAGCAGCATATCGACTATCCGACGGTCAATCAGGCAGTGCGTCAGGCTAAACTGGAAAACAAACAGCGGCTGGCCAGCTATATTGCGCAGCAGCTCAATGTGGTGGTGAATCCGAAGGCGCTGTTTGATGTGCAGATCAAACGCATTCACGAGTACAAACGCCAGCTGATGAATGTGCTGCACGTCATTACCCGCTATAACCGGATCAAAGCCGATCCGCAGGCGGAGTGGGTGCCGCGGGTGAACATTTTCGCCGGTAAGGCGGCTTCAGCCTACTACATGGCCAAGCATATTATTCACCTGATCAACGATGTGGCGGCGGTGATCAATAACGATCCGCAGATTGGCGACAAGCTGAAGGTCGTTTTTATCCCCAATTACAGCGTCAGCCTGGCGCAGCTGATCATTCCGGCGGCAGACCTGTCGGAACAGATCTCGCTCGCAGGCACGGAAGCCTCCGGCACCAGTAATATGAAGTTTGCCCTTAACGGCGCGCTGACGATCGGCACCCTCGACGGGGCGAACGTGGAGATGCAGGAGCACGTGGGCGAAGAGAATATCTTTATCTTCGGCAACACCGCGGAAGAGGTGGAGGAGCTGCGTCGCAGCGGCTATAAACCGCGCGAATATTACGAGCAGGATGAAGAGCTTCACCAGGCGCTGACGCAGATCGGTACCGGCGTTTTCAGCCCGGCGGAACCGGGGCGCTACCGCGACCTGCTGGATTCGCTGATTAACTTTGGCGACCACTACCAGGTGCTGGCGGACTATCGTAGCTATGTAGACTGCCAGGATCGCGTCGACGAGCTGTATCAACATCCGGAAGAGTGGGCCTACAAGGCGATGCTGAATATTGCCAATATGGGCTACTTCTCTTCCGACCGGACGATCCAGGAGTACGCGAAATACATCTGGCATATCGACCCGGTAAGGCTGTAAGCCAGTCAACGCAACACAACACAACGGGGCCATTTGGCCCCGTTGTTTCATTATTGCGGTTGGATCCGGCCTCAGGCGTTTCCCCAGGCCCGCGCAACCGGGCGCGTTAAGACGCTAACGACAGTTCAGACTTTCCCGCATGCTGCGCCAACCATTCGCTGATGCGCGCCTGCTGCTCGCCATTCAGCCACATGCCCTGTTTGGTACGACGCCAGATGGCGTCATCCAGGCTGCGCACCCATTCATGCTCAACCAGATACTTCAGCTCGGCTTCATAAAACTCATGGCCGAAATCTTCCCCCAGATCGCTCAGGGCGCTGGCTTCCTTGAGGATCCACTCGCTGTTGCTCCCGTAGGTGCGGGCATAATGGCGGGCCAGTGACTCACTGATGAACGGGAAGCGACGGCGCAGTTTTGCTGCGTAGTCGTCGCGGTCGCCGCCGATATCGCCGCCGGGGAGCACCGCGGTTTTGGTCCATGCCGGGCCGATCCCTTTGTAATAGGGGGTCAGTTTTTCCAGCGCATGCTCGGCTAGTTTGCGATAGGTGGTCAGCTTCCCGCCGAAGACGGAGAGCAGCGGCGCCTGGCCGTTCTCATCGTGAATATCCAGCGTGTAGTCGCGGGTGATCGCCTGCGGTGAATCCGACTCGTCGTCGCACAGCGGACGGACGCCGGAGTAGGTCCAGACGATATCGTCCCGGCTGAGGGTCTTTTTAAAGTGCGCGTTATAGACGTTCAGCAGGTAATTAATCTCTTTATCATCAATGGCCACCGCTTTCGGATCGCCCTTATACTCGACGTCCGTCGTGCCGATGATGGAGAACTCATCCATCCACGGGATAACAAACACAATACGTTTATCTTCGTTTTGCAGAATGTAGGCCTGCTTCTGGGTATGCACCCGCGGCACCACGATGTGGCTGCCCTTGATCAGGCGAATACCGTAAGGCGAGCGGAGATGCATCCCTTCGTCGAAGAACTGTTTGACCCATGGACCGGTGGCATTGACCAGACCGCGCGCCTTCCAGGTAAACTTCTCGCCGCTATAGATATCTTCCGCTTCCACCACCCACAGGCCGTTCTCCCGTTTTGCCGAGATGGCGCGAGTGCGGGTCCGCACCTCGCCGCCTTTGCGGACGACCATCTGCGCATTGGCCAGCACCAGGCGGGCATCGTCGACCCAGCAGTCGGAATATTCGAAACCGCGCACAATTTCCGGCTTAAGTACCGATTCTGCGCCAAAACGCAAGCCGGTGGATCCCGGCAGACTGGTGCGTTTGCCCAGATGATCGTACATAAACAAGCCGATGCGGATCATCCATGCAGGACGCAGATGCGGGCGATGCGGGAGACGAAAGCGCATCGGGAAGGCGATATGCGGGGCCATTTTTAACAGCACTTCGCGTTCGGCCAGCGCTTCGCTGACCAGGCGGAACTCATAGTGTTCGAGGTAGCGTAGCCCGCCGTGGATCAGTTTGGAACTGGCGCTGGAGGTGGCGCAGGCGAGATCGCGCGCTTCCAGCATCAGTACGGATAAACCACGCCCGGCGGCATCTGCCGCGATACCGGCACCGTTGATGCCTCCGCCTATCACAATCAGATCTTTGGTTTCCACGTTCTTACCCTCTCACACTTTCGTTTAAGCTCACAAATGCTCGATATCGCTCACTATAGCAAACAAACGCGCTTTTGGTAACATCAAAAAAACATTTTGGAGTGATGGGTGTAACATATTGGCGTTTCTTTACCGCCTGACGGTACACTACAGGGTAAAATTGGGCCGGCCACTGCCCGTCATGACGAGAAAGAGAAGAGAACCATGGAACAGTTTGAATGTATCAACGTTGAAGAAGCGCACCAGAAACTGCATCAGCAGACGGCGGTTTTGGTCGATATCCGCGATCCGCAAAGCTTTGCGATGGGCCATACGCCGGGCGCGTTTCATCTGACCAACGATACCCTGGGCGCGTTTATGCGTGACAACGACTTTGACACGGCGGTGATGGTGATGTGCTATCACGGCAACAGCAGCAAGGGCGCCGCGCAGTATCTGCTGCAGCAGGGGTTTGATAAGGTCTACAGCGTTGACGGCGGGTTCGACGCCTGGCATCGCCATTTCCCGGCGGAAGTGGCGCACGGGACGTTTTAACGACTGGCAGGTATACTATCTCCCTTTGTGTGGAATAAGCGATTCGCTGCATGTTAATGATTACCTCTTTTGCCAACCCGCGCGTGGCCCAGGCGTTTGTCGATTATATGGCGACGCAGGGGATTATCCTGACTATCCAGCAGCACACCCAGAGCGACGTCTGGCTGGCTGATGAGAGTCAGGCCGGGCGCGTCAGGGCTGAGCTGGCGCGTTTTCTCGAAAACCCGGCGGACCCGCGCTATCTGGCGGCGAGCTGGCAGTCCGGACAGACCAACAGCGGGTTGCGCTATCAGCGCTTTCCTTTCTTTGCCACGCTGCGGCATAACGCCGGCCCGTTCACCTGGGCGATTCTGCTGATCTGCATCGCGGTGTTCATCCTGCAAAATCTGCTGGGCGATCAGCCGGTGATGATTTGGCTGGCCTGGCCCTACGATCCTTCGCTGCAGTTCGAAGCCTGGCGTTATTTCAGCCATGCTTTCATGCATTTCTCGCTGATGCATATTCTCTTCAACCTGCTATGGTGGTGGTATCTCGGCGGCGCGGTGGAAAAGCGCATCGGCAGCGGCAAGCTGGTGGTGATCACCGTCATCAGCGCCCTGCTGAGTGGCTTCGTGCAGCACCAGTTTAGCGGCCCGTGGTTTGGCGGGCTGTCGGGCGTGGTTTACGCGCTGATGGGCTATGTCTGGCTGCGGGGCGAGCGCGATCCGCAGAGCGGTATTTATCTGCAGCGCGGGTTGATACTCTTCTCTTTAGTGTGGTTAATTGCTGGCTGGTTTGACGTTTTCGGCATGGCGATCGCCAACGGCGCGCACGTGGCTGGTCTGGCGACCGGCCTGGCGATGGCGTTTGTCGATACCTTGCATGGGCGAAAACGCGCATAAAGACTTACCGACAGGGGTCGGGTAGGCGACATTTTTCCAGGGATATTTCATGAAACAAACACAACGTCATGACGCCATTATCGAGCTGGTAAAAAAACAGGGTTACGTCAGCACGGAAGAGCTGGTTGAGCAGTTCGCGGTCAGCCCGCAGACCATCCGCCGCGACCTGAACGATTTAGCCGAACAGAAAATGATCCTCCGTCATCACGGCGGCGCGGCGCTGCCCTCCAGCTCGGTGAACACCTCCTGGCACGATCGCAAAGCGACCCAGACGGCGGAGAAAGAGCGTATCGCCCGGCGGGTGGCCAGCGAGATCCCGGACGGGGCGACGCTGTTTATCGATATCGGCACCACGCCGGAAGCGGTGGCGCACGCCCTGCTCGATCACAACGATTTGCGGATTGTGACCAATAACCTGAACGTCGCCAACACGCTGATGGTGAAAGAGGACTTCCGCATTATTCTCGCCGGCGGCGAACTGCGCAGCCGCGACGGCGGGATCATCGGGGAAGCCACCCTCGACTTTATCTCGCAGTTCCGTCTCGACTTCGGCATTCTCGGCATCAGCGGCGTCGACAGCGATGGCTCGCTGCTGGAGTTTGATTATCATGAAGTGCGCACCAAGCGCGCGATTATTGAGAATTCACGCCACGTGATGCTGGTGGTAGATCATACCAAGTTTGGCCGTAACGCGATGGTCAACATGGGCAGCATCAGCATGGTCGATGCGGTCTATACCGATGTGCTGCCCCCGGCGGGCGTGCTCAAGGTCATCACCGATAACAACCTCCAGCTCGAGCTGTGCTAAGCGACAACGGCGTCGTCAGACGCCGTATCCCATCATCTTAAGCAACTGCTGGGCATGCTGCACCGCGTCCTGACGGTGGGCGACGCCTAGTTTCTGATACAGGTTGCGAATATGGGTCTTGATGGTGGTGGCCGCCACGTCAAGCTCGCCGGCAATCTGCTCGTTGCTGTAGCCGGAATAGATTAAGCCAAGCACCTGCCATTCGCGCTGGGTCAGCGGGCTGGTGCGGATAAGCTCCGGCACCTCGGGGTGATTCAGCAGCCGCTCGACGAACCCTTCGTCAAAGTGGGCGAATTTGTGGCGATGATGCTGGTTGATGTCGCGCAGAATACGCTGGGCGCGATGCTGCTCCAGCTCCGGCAGGGTGTTTAGCTGGATCAGCTGGCGTAGCTGCTGGGCCATCGCCTCGCCTTCAATCACAAAGTGGTTGATAAAGCCGGTGCGGTTGGCGAGCGTCAGGGCTTCCAGCAGGGCTTTCTGCGCTTCGCTCTTGCGTCCTGCCTGCCAGTACAGCTGGTTGAGCAGCAGCAGGTTGCGGTTGAGATCGCTCATCAAACGCAGTGAACGCGCATTTTCGTTCAGCTCTTCCAGCACCATTTCCGCCGGTTCGAAATCGCCCAGCAGGATCTGCGCGCGGGCAATATTGCGCCACTGGCTCTGCAGGAAGTGGTTATTGGCGAATTCCGGCTTCGGCGTCTGGCGCAGCCAGTTGGCCGCCGCGGTTTTATCGCCGGTCATCTGCCAGTAGATCACCCGCACCTTGTCGGCGTTGGAGACCCAGTCGCTGTGGTAGTGACCGTTACCGAGCAGGTTTTCCAGCCGGTTCAGGTGGCTACGGGCATTGTCCAGATCGCCGCGCGCCAGCGAGCATTGCACCATCAGCGCCAGGCACTGCAGCTGCTGCTGCGGTTGATAAGTTGAGAGAACCGCCATCCCCTGGCGGGCGCAGGCTTCAGCCTCGTCGAGGCGCGCCCATGCCCACAGCAGCTGAGAGCGGATGCGCAGCAGGAACTCATGCATCGGCAACTGCTCAAGATGCTGTTCGCGTACCAGATGGAAGGCTTTCTCCTGGCTCTCCCAGGCGGCCTGCAGGAAGCCCTGGGCGAACAAAATTTCGCTTTGCTGAATGATGCTCCACAGGGCGTAATGCCAGACGTCGTGACGGCGGGCCATCTGTTCGGTCTGCTGCATCACGGCGAGAGATTTGGTCAGTTTCCCCTTACAGTGGAGGACTTCGCCATGTACCGAGGTGGCGACGATGCGGCTGTAATAGTTGGCCAGCGGCAGCTCTTCCAGCGCCACCATCGACAGACGTTCCGCTTCGTCCTGATCGCCGTCGTTAATCGCCACCTGCGCGCGCAGGGCGTTGAAGTCGCCATGCATCGCGATATCCATTTCGACGCTCATCTCCTGCTCGGCGCGCGCCAGCAGGGTGTTGACTTCGCTGTAGCGATGCTGGCTCTGCATCAGCCAGGCCTGCAGCAGGATCAGGCGCGGATTTTCCAGCAAATTTGACCAGGGCAGCGCCGACAGCGACTGCTCCAGCAGACCCAGTTCGCTATGGTTAAACATGCCCCAGGCGTGATTGAGCAAGATATCGCGCAGCATTTTGGCATCGCCGGCCGCCAGCGCATGGTGGATGGCCTCGCTGGGGAAGCCTTGCGCCATCCAGCTCTCCGCCGCGGCGCGGTGGATCTCCGGCAGTTCAACCGCCAGCTCCCACTGACAGCGCTGGCGCAGGAAACTGCCAAACAGCGGGTGATAGCGGAACCATTCGCCGGAATCATCCATCCGCTGCAGGAACAGCCCCTGACGTTCGATCTCCTCCAGCTGCATCTGGCCATTCTCTTCGCCGGTGACGCGCACGATTAACGCGTCGTTCATTGAGCGCAGCAGAGAGCTCTTCAGCAAAAAGTTGCGCGTGCGGGCGTCGACGTTATCCAGCACTTCATCCACCAGATAATCCGACAGATGGCTGGCGTTAATCCCGGCGAGGCGACGGGCGGAGTGTTGGGCGGAGGAGTTATTCTGGCGGGCGGAGAGGGCGATGAGCTGCAGCGCGGTGGCCCACCCGGCGACGTCGTCGCACAGCCGACTGCTGTCGTCGGCTTCGATAGGCGACGTCAGACGACAGTCGAAAAATTGTTTCGCTTCCTGGTGGGTAAAGGCCAGCTGCTGGCTGCCAATCTCCAGCAGCTGATCGCGGACGCGCAGGTTGGCAATACCCAGCTGCGGCAGGTTCCGCGACAGGACCACGAGGGTCATATTCTCCGGCTGATGGCGCAGGAAAAAGCGCATCGCGTCATGGATCACCGGATTATTGATCAGGTGATAATCATCAATGACGAGGTACAGCGGGCGCTGCCAGTCGGCGAGTTCAATAAACAGCTGCGCAAAAAGAGAGGAGAGGCTGGCGTACTGGCGCTTTTGCACCATCGCTTCACTGGCCGCGCAGTGGTTGCCGGTGGCCTGCTGGATCGCCGCGATCAGATAGCTGGCAAAACGCTCCTGCTGGTTGTCGCCTTCGTCCAGCGAAAACCAGCCAAGATCGTTTTTACCTGCGGCCCACTGAGAAATGAGCGTTGTTTTACCGTACCCGGCAGGACTGGTGATCAGCACGAGACGATAATTGTTCGCGCCGGAAAGTTTCGCCAGTAAACGCTCACGAACCACGGTGTGTTCAAGGCGGACCGGACGACTTAATTTGGACGGAATCAACATAGTTCTACATTTCGCTGTGCAAGAGAGAGGTTGCGATTTTTTTTGCGCTTCGTAATTAATATCTAATAAGGTCGGTGATTATGAAATTTATTGCAAGTTATGTCCGAAGTTTATGCTCTTGAATTTGCTCTATGTCACAAATTTCGACATTGGTTGCGAATGGGTAAAAATCGCAGGCAGGACTCGTCCTCAGCGGTTTTTAGCCGGCAGCTGGCGGAGCGGGGAGAGATTTATTTTATATCGGGAGTAGTTGTTTGTTTTTATTAAATTATTGTCAGTGATTTCTTAGAAGTAATCTTTTTTGCGGATTAATGTGATGAAATGTGCTTATTTTCCCGGAGGTCGCAATTCATTTTTTTAATAACCAGGCGAAAGGCGGGAAGCGTTTTGCCGCGTAGTGGCCTGTAACAAATTTTTACCCTGCACAGGTGACATCTCGACTGTCATACAGCGGTGATTTTTACAGCATATTTTGGCCTTCTCACCCACACTATAGTGGCCAGGATCACACTTTTCGCTCATCCCCGGTACTCCTCCCTGTCTAATCCCCGTCGGGATGAGGACGATGAATCGGGAGGTCGGCACACTAGCGCCATCGTTTTAGTAAAGGACCCGGATCTCATTATGTCACAGACTTCATTTAACAAAGCTCAGTTTCAGGCTGCACTGACGCGTCAGTGGCAGCGTTTTGGTTTACAGTCCGCTTCCGAGATGACGCAGCGTCAATGGTGGCGCGCCGTCAGCGGAGCGCTGGCGGAACTTCTGTCGGCGCAGCCGGTGGCAAAACCAGCGCAAGGACAACGTCACGTTAACTACATCTCGATGGAGTTTCTGATTGGTCGCCTGACCGGCAACAACCTGCTCAACCTGGGCTGGTACGAGGGTGTGAGCGACGCGCTGAAAGGCTATGACGTCAACCTCACCGATCTGCTGGAAGAAGAGACCGACCCGGCGCTGGGTAACGGCGGCCTGGGCCGTCTGGCAGCCTGCTTCCTCGACTCCATGGCGACCGTGGGGCAGTCGGCGACCGGCTACGGCCTCAATTACCAGTATGGTCTGTTCCGCCAGTCCTTCGACGATGGCCAGCAGAAGGAAGCCCCGGACGACTGGGGTCGCAGCAGCTACCCGTGGTTCCGCCATAACGAGGCGCTGGATGTCCAGGTCGGCATCGGCGGCAAAGTCAGCAAAAACGGCGAATGGCAGCCGGCGTTCGTCATTACCGGCGAAGCCTGGGACCTGCCGGTGCTCGGCTATCGCAACAACGTCGCCCAGCCGCTGCGTCTGTGGCAGGCCAAACACGCCCATCCGTTTAACCTGACCAAATTCAACGACGGCGATTTCCTGCGCGCCGAGCAGCAGGGCATCGACGCGGAAAAACTGACTAAGGTGCTGTACCCGAACGACAACCATCAGGCCGGTAAAAAACTGCGCCTGATGCAGCAGTACTTCCAGTGCGCCTGCTCAGTGGCCGATATCCTGCGTCGTCATCATCTGGCAGGCCGCAAGCTGGCCGAGCTGGCGGATTACGAAGTGATCCAGCTGAACGATACGCACCCGACCATCGCCATCCCGGAACTGCTGCGCGTGCTGATCGACGAGCACCAGCTGAGCTGGGACGACGCCTGGGCGATCACCAGCAAAACCTTTGCTTACACCAACCATACCCTGATGCCGGAAGCGCTGGAGTGCTGGGATGAGAAGCTGGTGAAAGCGCTGCTGCCGCGCCATATGCAGATCATCAACGCGATTAACGACAAATTTAAACTGCTGGTGGACAAAACCTGGCCGGGCGATAAGCAGGTCTGGGCGAAACTGGCGGTGGTGCATGACAAGCAGGTGCGGATGGCCAACATGTGCGTGGTGGGCGGTTTTGCCGTCAACGGCGTGGCGGCGCTGCACTCGGACCTGGTGGTGAAAGATCTGTTCCCGGAATATAACCAGCTGTGGCCGAACAAATTCCATAACGTGACCAACGGCATCACGCCGCGCCGCTGGATCAAGCAGTGCAACCCGGCGCTGGCCACGCTGCTGGATGAGACGCTGAAAAAAGAGTGGGCCAATGACCTCGACCAGCTGATCAATCTGGAAAAATATGCTGACGATGCGGCATTCCGTCAGACTTATCGCGATATCAAGCAGGCCAACAAAGTTCATCTGGCTGAGTTTGTGAAGCAACGTACCGGGATTGAGATCAACCCGCAGGCGATTTTCGACATTCAGATCAAACGTCTGCACGAGTACAAGCGTCAGCACCTCAACCTGCTGCATATCCTTGCGCTGTACAAAGAGATCCGCGAAAACCCGCAGGCCGACCGCGTTCCGCGCGTCTTCCTGTTCGGCGCGAAAGCGGCGCCGGGCTACTATCTGGCGAAAAACATTATTTTTGCCATCAACAAGGTAGCGGAAGCGATTAACAACGACCCGAAAGTCGGCGATAAGCTGAAAGTGGTCTTCCTGCCGGACTATTGTGTATCGGCTGCGGAAAAACTGATCCCGGCGGCGGATATCTCCGAGCAGATCTCCACCGCGGGCAAAGAAGCCTCTGGCACCGGCAACATGAAGCTGGCGCTGAACGGCGCGCTGACCGTCGGGACGCTGGATGGCGCCAACGTGGAAATCGCCGAGCAGGTCGGTGAAGAGAACATCTTTATCTTCGGCCACACGGTAGAAGAAGTGAAAGCCCTGAAAGCGAAAGGCTACGATCCGCTGAAATGGCGTAAAAAAGACAAACTGCTCGATGCAGTGCTTAAGGAGCTGGAGAACGGCACCTATAGCAACGGCGATAAGCATGCCTTCGACCAGATGCTGCATAGTCTGCTGCAGGGCGGCGACCCGTATCTGGTGCTGGCCGATTTCGAAGCCTACGTGGCGGCGCAAAAACGGGTAGATGAGCTGTATCGCGACCAGGAGGCCTGGACCCGCGCGACAATCCTCAACACTGCGCGCTGCGGCATGTTCAGCTCCGACCGCTCGATCCGCGATTATCAGCAACGTATCTGGCAGGCGAAACGCTAAAGGAAGGCCTATGGAGAGTAAACGCCTCGATAATGCCGCGCTGGCGGCGGGCATCAGCCCCAGCTATATCAACGCGCACGGCAAGCCGCAGTCTATCGCGGCTGTCACCAAACAGCGTCTGCTGGATGCGATGCATCGCTCAACCGCCGCCACGAAAGTGGCGGTTAACCCGCTGCCGAACGTGAAGATCTTCACCCACGGCAAAAAAATGTCGCTGCCGGTGGCTGGACGCGGTGAGTATCAGTGGATCCTGACCACTGAGGACGGTAAGCAGTATCAGGGTAAAACCCGCGGCGGCGAGACGCTGCCGCTGCCGGCCAGACTGCCGGAGGGGTATCACTCCCTGACGCTCACCCAGGAGGGGGAGCGCTGGCACTGCCGGACCATCGTCGCCCCGGCCCGCTGCTATGAGCCGCAGCCGCTGAAAGAGGGGAAAAAGCTGTGGGGCACCTGCGTGCAGCTGTATACCCTGCGTTCGGAGAAAAACTGGGGGATCGGCGATTTTGGCGATCTGCGCGCCATGCTCCCGGAAATCGCCCGCCGCGGCGGGTCGTTTATTGGCCTCAACCCGATCCATGCCCTCTATCCGGCGAACCCGGAGAGCGCCAGTCCGTATAGCCCGTCTTCACGGCGCTGGCTGAACGTCATCTATATCGACGTCAACGCGGTTGAAGATTTCCAGCGTAGCGAAGAGGCGCAGGCGTGGTGGCAGTCCGCTGCGACCCAGCAGGCCTTGCAGGCGGCGCGGCAAACGGATGATGTGGATTACACCGCCGTCACCACGCTGAAAATGACCGCGCTGCGTATGGCGTGGAAACGATTCTCCCGTCGTGAAGATGAACAGATGACGGCGTTCCGCGAGTTTGTTCTGCGCGAAGGGGAAAGCCTCTACTGGCAGGCCGCTTTCGATGCGCTGCACGCCTGGCAGGTTCAACAGGACCCGCTGCGCTGGGGCTGGCCGGCCTGGCCGAAGGCCTTTCAGGATATCGACAGCCCGGAGGTGAAAGCCTTCTGCGTCGAGCATGAGGACGACGTCAGTTTCTATCTCTGGCTGCAGTGGCTGGCCTGGAGCCAGTTTGCCGCCTGCTGGGAAACCAGCCAGCGCGACGGGATGCCGATCGGCCTCTACCGCGATCTGGCGGTGGGCGTCGCCGAAGGCGGGTCGGAGACCTGGTGCGACCGTGAGCTGTACTGTCTGAAAGCGTCCGTGGGCGCGCCGCCGGATATTCTGGGCCCGCTGGGCCAGAACTGGGGCCTACCGCCGATGGATCCGCATATTATTGCCGCTCGCGCCTATGAGCCGTTTATCGACCTGCTGCGCGCCAATATGCAGAACTGCGGCGCGCTGCGTATCGATCACGTGATGTCGGTGCTGCGTCTGTGGTGGATCCCCTATGGTGAAACCGCCGACCATGGCGCTTACGTTCAGTATCCCGTCGACGACCTGCTGTCGCTTCTGGCGCTGGAAAGCCAGCGTCATCGCTGCATGGTGATCGGCGAAGATCTGGGCACGGTACCGGTGGAGATCGTCAGCAAGTTACGCAACAGCGGCGTCTATTCGTATAAGGTGCTCTATTTTGAGAGTGATGCAGAGAAAACGTTCCGCGCGCCGGCGCTGTACCCGGAGCAATCAATGGCTGTGGCGACGACGCACGACCTGCCCACCCTCCGCGGCTACTGGGAAAGCGGCGATCTGACGTTAGGCAAAGCGCTGGGTCTCTATCCTGATGAGGTGGTGCTGCGCGGGCTGTACCAGGACCGTGAGCTGGCGAAGCAAGGGCTGCTGGATGCGCTGCATAAGTACGGCTGTCTGCCCAAGCGTGCCGGCCATAAGGCCTCCCTGATGAGCATGACGGGGATCCTCAACCGGGGGATGCAACGTTATATTGCCGACAGCAACAGCGCCCTGCTGGGCCTGCAGCCGGAAGACTGGCTGGAGATGGCGTCGCCGGTCAATATTCCGGGCACCAGCACTGAGTACCCGAACTGGCGCCGGAAGCTGTCCGTCACCCTTGAGCAGATGTTTGCCGATGAACAGGTCAATAAGCTGATTAAGGATCTGGATAAACGGCGCAAGGCGGCGAGCAAAAAAGCCGCCTCCTGATGACTCCCCGCCGCGCACACCTCAGCGCGGCGAAGAGTATGTCCGATAAAAAAGGCCGGCCCGCATCATGCGGACCGGCCTTTTTCTATGGCGGGAGTAACCTTACACCACCATCCCCAGCAGCAGACAGCCTACCAGGCCGCAGACCGAGATAATGGTTTCCAGCACCGACCAGGACCTGATGGTCTCGCCGATGGTCAGGTTAAAGTACTCTTTGAACAGCCAGAAGCCCGGATCGTTCACGTGGGAGAAGATAACGCTGCCGGAGCCGACCGCGATAACCATCAGCTCCGGGCTGACGCCAGTGGTGGCGATCAGCGGCGCGGCGATCCCGCCCGCGGTGATGGCGGCAACGGTCGCCGAACCCAGCGCGATACGCAGCACCGCGGCGATGGACCAGGCCATAAACAGCGGAGACATATTCGATTCGTGCATGATAGAAGCGATATATTTATCCATGCCGCTATCCACCAGCACCTGTTTGAAGGCGCCGCCGCCGCCGATGATCAACAGCATCATGGCGATGATTTTAATCGAAGAGGTCAGGGTATCGTTGATCTGCTCCATGGAGCGGCCGCGGTTCAAACCGAAGGTGAACAGCGCGATCAGTACCGCAATCAGGGTGGCCATGACCGGGTCGCCGAAGAACTCGGCAATCGGCAGGAAGGCGTGGCCCTTCGGCAGGATCATCTCGGCAACGGCGCGCATCGCCATCAGGATCACCGGAACCAGCGAGGTCCAGACGCTGACGCCAAAGCCAGGCATCTCTTCTTCAGTGAACACTTTCGGGTTATGCAGGCCTTCCGGGATCGGCTTATCAATGCCTTTCAGGAATCGGGCGAAAACCGGGCCGGCGAGAATAACCGTCGGGATAGCCAGAATGGTGCCGTAGAGCAGCGTTTTACCCATATCGGCGTGGAAGATGGTGGCGATCGCGGTCGGACCCGGGTGCGGCGGCAGGAAGCCATGGGTGACGGAGAGCGCGGCGGCCATCGGTACGCCGACGTACAGCAGCGGAATACGGGCCGAGGCGGCGATGGTAAACACCAGCGGCAGCATCAGCACGAAGCCCACCTCATAGAACAGGGCGAAACCGACGGTGAAGCCGGTCAGGACCACTGCCCATTGAATATGCTTCTTACCGAATTTATTGATAAGCGTGGTGGCGATACGCTGAGCGCCGCCGCAGTCTGCCAGCAGCTTACCGAGCATAGCGCCGAAGCCCATGATCAGCGCGAGGCTGCCAAGGGTACCGCCGACGCCGTTCTTGATGGAGACGATCACTTTATCCAGCGGCATACCCTGCATTAATCCGACGGCGAGCGCCACCAGAACCAGCGCAATGAAGCCGTTCATTTTGAAACGGATCATTAACAGCAATAACAGGGCAACCCCGATAGCAACGATGATTAATGGCATGATTTACCTGGCCTTAATTTGTTATGGGTAACGTCAAAGTTTCAACCTTTACAACATTCGCTCCGTCAGGGAGCAAAATAGTCTGGCACCGTAAACGCTTGCATTATCCTTACCCAGAGAAAGGATAGCTGGCTATTTTTTTGCCGGTGGCGCCTGAAGGGGATGATACGGGTAACATGTGAGGGTTGAGAATCACATGGCGGGGGAAAATGTTAAATATGAGACTTAAGTCATACTCTTTCCCCGGTTTTTGCCGGTCGTTTAGCGGGAGATGTTGCGCGGTAACACAGAAAGGAGAAAGGAGAGCCGGCGACAGGCTGCCGCCGGAGGGAAGGCTTAGTAGTAGGAGTGCTCGCCGCGCTGGTGCTCGGTCAGATCGCGAACCCCTTTCAGCTCCGGAAACTCGTTCAGCAGCTGTTTTTCAATACCTTCTTTCAGGGTCACGTCGACCATCGAGCAGCCGTTGCATCCGCCGCCGAACTGCAGGATAGCCAGACCGTCGTCGGTGATCTCCATCAGCGACACGCGGCCGCCGTGCCCGGCCAGCTGCGGGTTAATCTGCGACTGCAGCAGGTACTCGACGCGCTCCATCAGCGGGGCATCGTCAGCGACTTTGCGCATTTTGGCGTTCGGCGCTTTCAGGGTCAGCTGCGAGCCAAGCTGGTCGGTGACGAAATCAATTTCAGCGTCTTCCAGATAGGGCGCGCTGAGCTCATCGACATAGGCGGTCAGCTGTTCAAATTTCAGCGCCGTGTCGGTGTCTTCCACCGCATCCGGTGGGCAGTAGGATACGCCGCACTCAGCGTTTGGGGTGCCGGGATTAATCACAAATACGCGAATTTGCGTCCCTTCTTCCTGATTTGCCAGCAGTTTGGCAAAGTGCGCTTGTGCAGCATCGGAAATACGGATCATAGCGTTGGCCTAATAGTTGACTATTTTACTGGGTTATAATACGCCCATCAGCGGGGGTCTACAAGGTACGGCATACACACCATACCTGAACCGTCGCGGCGCCGTTTCGCAAAAGCAGGCGGGATATCTCGGCGACGGTGCTGCCGGTCGTGACGACATCATCCACCAGAGCGATATGGAGTCCCTGCACGGCAAATTCAAGCTGAAAGGCATTTTTCAGGTTCTGCCTGCGCAGGCGGGCATTAAGCGAATGCTGCACGGCGCCCGCTCGCTGGCGCGTCAGGCCGTCGCGACGCCAGACGCACCCACGCCAGCGGGCTAACGGTCGGCACAGCTCATCGCACTGATTATAACCCCGGCGCCAGCGGCGGCGATGCCCCAGCGGCACGCCGACCAGCGCGTCTACCGGCGGCAAATCGTCACGCTGTTTAAGGCGCAGCAGCAGCAGGCGCGCCAGGGCGGGGCCCAGTTCCGGACGATGGTGAAACTTCAGCTGCCGCACCAGATCGCTCAGCGGCGGACGATAGTCATTGACCGCCACCATCCGATGCCAGGGAGGCGGCTTTTGCAGGCAGCGGCCGCAGGGATGCCGGGACATTGCCGACGGCAGCCCGCATTGCGGGCAGAGCGGGGGGGAGGCGAGCAGGGCGCGGCTGCAGCGAGAGCAGATCCCCCAGCGGGCGACCGCCAGCGGCATTTGGCATAGCCAGCATAAGCTGTGTGCTGTTAGCATATTTGGCCTTCTGTCCAGTAAAAAAGAGAACGGTAACGGATGAACGACATCTGGTGGCAAACAATCGGCGAAGGTGATTGTCATCTTGTGCTGCTGCACGGTTGGGGGCTGAACGCTCAGGTCTGGGATTGCATCACGCCGCAGCTGGCTTCGCATTTTACCCTTCACCTGGTGGACCTGCCGGGCTATGGCCGTAGCGGCGGGTTTGGGGCGATGTCGCTGGAGGCGATGGCGCAGCGGGTGCTGGAGCAGGCTCCGCCTCAGGCGGTATGGCTGGGCTGGAGCCTGGGCGGGCTGGTGGCTAGCCAGATAGCGATAAGGTGCCCGCAACGGGTGCAGGCGCTGGTAACGGTCGCCTCTTCCCCCTGTTTCGCGGCCCATGAGGACTGGCCGGGCATCAAGCCGGAGGTGCTGGCCGGGTTTCAGCAGCAGCTGAGCGAGGATTTCCAGCGTACCGTCGAGCGGTTCCTCGCCCTGCAAACCATGGGAACGGAGAGCGCCCGTCAGGATGCGCGGGCGTTAAAGCAGGCGGTGCTCTCGCTGCCGATGCCTTCCGCTGAGGCGCTGAACGGCGGTCTGGAGATCCTCAGAACCGTCGATCTGCGTCAGGCGCTGGTCGGACTGCCGATGCCGTTTCTGCGGCTGTACGGTCGGCTGGACGGGCTGGTGCCGCGCAAGATTGTCCCGCTGCTGGATAAGCTATGGCCGGAAAGTGAGTCCATTCTCTTTGACAAGGCAGCGCATGCGCCGTTTGTTTCCCATCCCGCAGCCTTCTGCGAGCCGCTGCTGGCGTTGAAAAAACGGCTGGGGTAATTTTTTTTGCCGCGCCATGGTAAAAGGGCCATTCACAGCAATACTAAGGTTGTTACGGTGGTTGATTATTTCATTCCGCCACCGTGACCTAAAATAACAACCTAATGGAGAGTAGAGGCTATGAAACTTGTTACAGGAATGGTTGCATCTCTGGTGATTGGCTGTCTGTCTTTTGGCGCATTCGCAGCGAAAGAGATCCAAAAAGAGGACGTGGCGAAGATGAATCTGACCAAGGTCGGCAGCATCACGACCTCAAGGACGACCTCGCCGATGGACGCCCGACGCGATCTGTCGAAAAAAGCCGATGAGCTGGGTGGAAAATACTTTGTGGTGATTGCCGGGCAGAAAAACGAAAAAACCGTTCACGCTAACGCTGACGTGTATAAATAATCCAGTCATAAAAAACGGGCCTGCTGGCCCGTTTTTCCCTGCTGTCGCACTCGTTTTATCCCGTGGCGCTGGCAGGCCTTACTCCCTTCATCGCAGCGCCCACCACTCCTGCTGGCACGCCGCTTTCCCTTCAGGACAGCTTTTACAGCTGCCGGAGAGACAGCCCTCGCTGGTTTCGCTGATCCGTACCACCTTACCCATGGCTTCCATGCGTTCGAGCATGGCGTCAATCAGCGGCTGAGGCGTCCGCAGGCGGGCGCTGAGCTGTTTCGCCTCCATGCGGCCCTGCAGGGCCAGCATATCGCGGACTTCCATTAACGACGCCACAGATCCTCCTTAGTGGCAATCGCCAGCCGGGCTGGAACAGCAGGAGGCCGGCGTTTTCCGGGTGGCCAGCAGCGAGACGTCAACCCGGCTGCGCGCCCGACGCAGCAGACCGAAGAGCACCACGTTGAACAATATCACCGCCAGGATACACACCAGGCTGTAGCGCGGATGGTCGCTAAAGCTGACGGTCTGGTAGTAGAGCGTCGAGAGCGAATAGGCGATATTCAGTCCCCACAGAATGGAGAAGGTCATCCAGCCGCGGCTCGATTCGCGGGCGATGGCCCCCATCACCGAGATGCAGGGGATATAGAGAAGAACGAAGATCAGATAGCTGTAAGCCGCCGCGGCGCTGCCAAATTTACTGCCCATCACGCCCATCGCGCCGGTGGCCATTTCGCCATCGCCTTTGCTGGCTTCGATGGGGTTGGCCAGGACGCTGAGGCTGAAGGTGTCTTTCAGTCCCTGCCATGTTTCGTCGACGGCGGCCAGCAGTTCCTCGCCGAGGCTGAAGGTCTGCGGATTGAACTCCTCGTTCTGGATATCTTCGGCGGTATAGAGGGTGTTCAGCGTACCGACCACCACCTCCTTCGCCATTGCGCCGGTAAACAGGCCCACGGTGGCCTGCCAGTTATCTTCATGCACGCCGATCGGCTTAAACAGCGGAGTGATGACCCGGCTCACCGAGGCCAGCGCGGAGTCGTTGATGTTGTCGACGACCTTACCGCTCAGCGAGAAGCTGTTCAGCGCGCTGAGGAAGATGCTGACAATGACGATCACCTTCCCGGCGCGCAGCACAAAGCCTTTCAGGCGCTGCCAGGTCTGGATAATCAGGCTCTTAATATGCGGGACGTGGTACACCGGCAGCTCCATCACGAACGGCGAGGCTTCGCCGCGCATAATGGTGTGCTTCAGCATCAGGCCGGTGAGAATGGCCATCACAATGCCCAGCACGTAGAGCGAGAAGACCGCCAGCGCGCCGTTCTGACCAAAGAAGGCGGCCGCGAAGACGGCGAAGATCGCCAGCCGCGCGCCGCAGGACATAAACGGCGCCATCATAATGGTCATCAGACGTTCGCGCGGGGCGTCGAGGGTGCGGGCGCCCATCACCGACGGCACGTTGCAGCCGAAACCGACAATCAACGGGACAAAGGATTTCCCCGGCAGGCCGAGAGCTTGCATCAGGCGGTCCATGACAAAGGCGGCGCGCGCCATGTAGCCGGAGTCCTCGAGGAAGGAGAGGAACAGATACATCATGCCGATCTGCGGCACCAGCGGCAGTACGGTGTTGATACCGCCGCCGATCCCCTGGGCGAGGAAGACGGTCAGCCAGTCCGGGAAGTGCAGGGTGTAACCCAGCCATTGAATACCGTGAATAAAGACCGCGACCGAGCCGGCGTCGAAAATCGGCTGCAGCGCGCCGCCGATGTTGATGGCCAGCAGGAACATCAGGTACATAACAAAGAGAAAAATCGGCAACCCGAGGAAGCGGTTGAGGATCACTTTGTCCATCGCCGCGGTGAAACGGCTCGGCTCGGCGGTCAGGGTGTTGCTGACGGCGTCGCAAATGGCGGCGATGGTCTGATAGCGCGCGTCAGCGATATGCAGGGCCGGGTCGTCGATCTCGTCGCTGAGATTCGCCAGGGCGATATCCAGTTTATCGGCGGCGTCGCCGGCATAGGCCCGGCTGTAGATGTCGCCCTCCAGCATCTGCAGACCGAGCCAGCGCCGCTGCCGGGCCGGGATCTGCGCTGACATCTGCTGCGCCAGCAGGTCGGCTTCGCGCAGCAGCGGCTGTGGATAGTGGACCAGCTCGATATCGCTGTTCGCCTGATGACGGTCGAGGGCAATCTTCAGCGCTTCGATCCCGCGTCCGCGGGTCGAAACCAGCGGAATGACCGGGCAGCCGAGGCGTGCGGCGAGGGCATCGATATCGATACGCACCTGCTGCTTTTCGGCAATATCCAGCATGTTCAGCGCCACGACGCAGGGGATCCCCAGCTCGAGCAGCTGCAGCGTCAAATAGAGGTTTCGCTCGAGGTTGGAGGCGTCGACCACGTTAATCAGCATGTCGGCGTCGCCGCTGAGGATGTAGTGGCAGGCGATCTGCTCGTCCAGCGAGGTTTGCGAAGAGATGGTGGTCAGAGAGTAGGTTCCCGGGAGGTCGACCAGCGTGACCTGGTGGTCAGTGGTGGCGAACACGCCCTCTTTACGCTCAACGGTGACCCCGGCCCAGTTGCCCACGCGCTGGCGGGCGCCGGTCAGCTGATTAAACAGGGTAGTCTTGCCGGAATTAGGATTACCAATTAAACCAACGGTTAATTTTTTCATATTTCAAACTCTTGTGCCGGGTCAGCCGTTATTGTGCAACCGCTTCCAGTTCGATTAAGGCGAGATCTTTTTTGCGTAATACCAGACTGACGCGTCGGGTTTCAATATGAACAGGATCGCCGAGCGGCGCCACGCGCACCACATGAAAAGAGGATCCGGGCAGCATGCCGAGGGAGAGCAATTTCTGACGGTATGCTGGGCTAATATCGCGGGAAAATCCGGTAATTTTCCACGCACTATCAGGTGTGAATTGCATAGGGCCTACTTGTCTATCGCTAACCGAAGAAGAATTTTCCGGACGCCTGGAGGCAGTTGCGCCGGGGACCGTAGCCAACGAAAAAGAAAAAACATTCTGCAAGCGATGATAATGAGAATGGTTTTTATCATCAATACATATGATGCGCTTTATGCCATTTTTAAAGTGAAATTCACCTTTTTATTGATATGCCGCAAAGTCCGCCAGTGATCGAAAATATGCGAAATATTATTTCGTCGCTCTAATGTTTAATTAAGGTTTCTTAAGTTAACGAAATGAAAATATTAATTTCGCTATCTGCCCGGCGCGGAATAAATGCAGGTTATCAGAAATAACTGAGAGCCATTTGCGCGAAAAGGCGGCTATAGGTCAGTGACAATGAAAAGGAAAACTGCCCCTGAAAAGGGGCAGGGAGGGATTAGCGTTTTTTACCCATCGCCGCGGCGAGGGCATCCATCATCGCGCTGTTGCCGGCAGGCTGCGCGTCGCGACCGCGGGGTTTGGCGGCTTTCGCGGCCGGGCGATTGCCCTGCGGGCGATCCTGACCGCCGCCGCGGCGGGCGTTGCTGTCGCCCGGCTGCTCGTCGAGACGCATGGTCAGGGCGATACGCTTACGCGGCAGATCGACTTCCATGACCTTGACCTTCACGATGTCGCCCGCTTTCACCACCGTATGCGGGTCTTCAACGAACTTGTTCGAAAGGGAAGAGATATGCACCAGGCCGTCCTGGTGAACGCCGATATCAACAAACGCGCCGAAGTTGGTGACGTTGGTCACCGCGCCTTCGAGGATCATCCCCGGCAGCAGGTCGTTCATAGTCTCCACGCCGTCGGCGAACTGGGCGGTTTTGAACTCAGGACGCGGGTCGCGGCCCGGTTTTTCCAGCTCTTTGATAATGTCGGTAACGGTCGGTACGCCGAACTTCTCATCGGTGAAATCGACGGCTTTCAGGTTCTGTAGCTCGCTGCTGTTGCCCATCAGATCTTTCAGCGCCTGCTGAGTCGCCGCCAGAATGCGCTCGACCACCGGATAGGCTTCCGGGTGAACGGTGGAGGCGTCCAGCGGGTTGTCGCCGTGGTTGATACGCAGGAAGCCGGCGCACTGTTCAAAGGCTTTCGGCCCCAGACGGCTGACCTTCAGCAGCTGCTGGCGGTTCTGGAACTGGCCATTCTCGTCGCGCCAGGCGACGATGTTCTGCGCCATCATGCGGGTCAGGCCGGCAACGCGGGTCAGCAGCGGCACGGAGGCGGTGTTCAGGTCAACGCCGACGGCGTTCACGCAGTCTTCCACCACCGCGTCCAGCTTACGCGCCAGCTGGGTCTGGCTGACATCATGCTGATACTGACCGACGCCGATGGATTTCGGGTCGATTTTCACCAGCTCGGCCAGAGGATCCTGCAGACGGCGGGCGATGGAGACCGCGCCGCGCAGCGACACGTCGAGGTCCGGGAACTCCTGCGCCGCCAGCTCGGAGGCGGAGTAAACGGAAGCCCCGGCTTCGCTGACGATCACCTTCTGGGCGGTGACCTTCGGGAACTGCTTCTGCACGTCGAGGAAGAAACGCTCGGTTTCACGCGAGGCGGTACCGTTGCCGATGGCCACCAGCTCAACGTTGTATTTCTCACACAGCGCGGCGACGGCGACGGCCGCTTTGGCGGCCTGGCCGGTGTGGGGGTAAATGGTGTCCGTCGCCACCAGTTTGCCGGTACCGTCAACTACGGCCACTTTCACCCCGGTGCGCAGGCCCGGGTCAAGGCCCATGGTGGCGCGCAGCCCGGCGGGCGCGGCCATCAGCAGGTCGTGCAGGTTGCGGGCGAAGACGTTAATGGCTTCGTCTTCGGCGCGCTCGCGCACGGTGCCCATCAGCTCGGTTTCGAGGTGCATCAGGACTTTGATCCGCCAGGTCCAGCTGACGACGCCTTTACGCCAGCTGTCCGCCGGGGCGTTGTTCAGGCGCAGGCCCAGGTGGTCGATAATAATCTGCTCACCGTGGCTCTCTTTCGGCGGCTCGTCAAACTGCGGGTCGGCGTTTAAAGAGAGCTGCAGGACGCCTTCGTTGCGGCCGCGGAACATCGCCAGCGCGCGATGCGACGGCACGGCGGCGATCGGCTCGTGGTGATCGAAGTAGTCGCGGAATTTGGCGCCTTCCTCTTCTTTGCCGCTGACGACGGTGGAGACCAGGTGGGCGTTTTTCCACAGATAGTCACGGACCTTCGCCAGCAGCGCGGCGTCTTCGGCAAAACGCTCCATCAGAATATAGCGCGCGCCATCCAGCGCCGCTTTGCTGTCGGCCACGCCTTTATCGGCGTCAATATATTTTGCGGCTTCCGTTTCCGGATCGTGGGACGGTTCGTTCCACAGCAGGTCAGCCAGCGGCTCCAGCCCGGCTTCGATGGCGATCTGTCCGCGGGTACGGCGCTTCGGCTTGTACGGCAGGTAGAGGTCTTCCAGTTCGGTTTTGCTGAGCGTGGTATTGATGGCTTTTTCCAGCGCGTCGGTCAGTTTGCCCTGTTCAGCGATGGATTTGAGGATCGCCTGACGACGGTCTTCGAGTTCGCGCAGGTAGCCGAGGCGGGTTTCCAGATTACGCAGCTGCGTGTCATCCAGACCGCCGGTGACTTCTTTACGATATCGTGCAATAAACGGCACGGTGTTCCCTTCATCAAGCAGGCGAACGGCAGCTTCTACCTGTTCGGCTCTGGCCTGAAGTTCACCCGCAATAATGCGGCAGAGCGAATCATTCATCATGGCTTTTAATTCATCTTTAGGGTCAAAAAAACAGGGACTAGTTATACGGACTGGCGGCTGAAAATGCCAGCCGCGCCCGGCGTCTCTCGGAAAGTTCTTGTCTATTTTACGTATTCGATCTCGTTGACATACCAGCTGGCTTCCCCCGCCGGCGTGTTAACGATGGCCAGATCGCCGACCTCTTTTTTTAATAGCGCGCGCGCCATCGGCGAGTCGATGGAGATATAGTCTTTGCGGCCAAAAATTTCATCGTAACCGACGATGCGAAAGCGCTTGATATCGCCTTCATCGTTTTCAATTTCTACCCAGGCGCCGAAGAAGACTTTGCCCTCCTGCTGCGGGGAGTAATCGACGATCTTTAACTGTTCCAGACATTTGGTCAGATAGCGGACCCGGCGATCGATCTCGCGCAGGCGCTTTTTGTTGTACTGGTAATCCGCGTTCTCGCTGCGGTCGCCAAGGCTGGCGGCCCAGGTCACCTTTTTGGTCACTTCCGGGCGCTCCTGGCGCCACAGGTAGTCCATCTCCTGCTTCAGTTTTTCATATCCCTCGCGGGTGATCAGCGGCGTTTTCATCGTGAGTTCAACCTTCTGACAGTCTGTCGTTGCGCACAATTTGTAGCGCGCAATAATACCGACAGGATAAATACTGTGTCTTATGATTAAATGTATACTTAACCTGCTGTTAAATATGCTTTGTAACAATTTAGCCTGGAATGTATACCAGATTTAGCTGGTGAGCGCGCCGGGCTTTTTTGAGAATACGCACTGACTATTGCAGTGAACCTTTGGGAGT
The DNA here is from genome assembly GCF_040065795.1 of Klebsiella sp. JB_Kp004. Lineage (NCBI taxonomy): Bacteria > Pseudomonadati > Pseudomonadota > Gammaproteobacteria > Enterobacterales > Enterobacteriaceae > Klebsiella > Klebsiella sp. JB_Kp004. Next base: position 176,300 of record NZ_JBEAKW010000002.1, read on the forward strand.
ACAAACAATGCAAGAGAATTATAAGATTCTGGTTGTGGATGACGACATGCGCCTGCGTGCGCTGCTCGAACGTTATCTGACCGAGCAGGGCTTCCAGGTTCGTAGCGTGGCGAACGCCGAACAGATGGATCGTCTGTTAACCCGCGAATCCTTCCACCTGATGGTGCTGGATCTGATGCTGCCCGGGGAAGATGGTCTCTCGATTTGCCGCCGTCTGCGCAGCCAGAGCAACCCGATGCCGATCATTATGGTGACGGCGAAAGGCGAAGAGGTCGATCGGATCGTGGGCCTGGAGATCGGGGCTGACGACTATATTCCGAAGCCGTTCAACCCGCGCGAACTGCTGGCCCGCATCCGGGCGGTGCTGCGCCGTCAGGCGAACGAGCTGCCGGGCGCGCCGTCGCAGGAAGAGGCGGTTATCGCCTTTGGTAAATTCAAACTGAACCTGGGCACCCGCGAAATGTTCCGTGAAGACGAGCCGATGCCGTTGACCAGCGGCGAGTTCGCGGTCCTGAAGGCGCTGGTGAGCCATCCTCGTGAGCCGCTGTCGCGCGATAAGTTAATGAACCTCGCTCGCGGCCGCGAATACTCTGCGATGGAGCGTTCCATCGACGTACAGATCTCCCGCCTGCGCCGCATGGTGGAAGAGGACCCGGCGCATCCGCGCTATATCCAGACCGTCTGGGGTCTGGGCTACGTCTTCGTCCCGGACGGTTCTAAGGCATGAAACGCGTGCGCTTTTCGCCGCGCAGCTCCTTTGCTCGCACGCTGCTCCTGATCGTCACCTTGCTGTTCGTCAGCCTGGTGACGACCTATCTGGTGGTACTGAATTTCGCGATCCTGCCGAGCCTCCAGCAGTTTAATAAAGTATTGGCCTACGAAGTGCGTATGCTGATGACCGATAAGCTGCAGCTGGAGGATGGCACCCAACTGGTGGTGCCCCCGGCGTTTCGTCGTGAAATTTATCGCGAGCTGGGGATTTCGCTCTATTCCAATGAAGCGGCGGAAGACGCAGGCCTGCGCTGGGCGCAGCATTATGAATTCTTGAGCCAGCAGATGGCTCATCAGCTTGGCGGCCCCACTGAGGTGCGGGTGGAGGTCAATAAAAGCTCCCCTGTGGTGTGGCTGAAGACCTGGCTGTCGCCCAATATCTGGGTGCGGGTGCCGCTGACCGAGATCCATCAGGGCGACTTCTCACCGCTGTTCCGCTATACCCTGGCGATCATGCTGCTGGCGATAGGCGGCGCCTGGCTGTTTATCCGTATTCAGAACCGCCCGCTGGTGGATCTGGAGCATGCGGCGCTGCAGGTCGGGCGCGGCATCATCCCGCCGCCGCTGCGCGAGTACGGCGCCTCTGAGGTGCGATCGGTGACCCGCGCCTTCAACCACATGGCCGCGGGCGTGAAGCAGCTGGCCGACGACCGTACGCTGCTGATGGCCGGGGTCAGCCATGATTTACGTACTCCGCTGACCCGCATTCGTCTGGCCACTGAGATGATGGGCGAGCAGGACGGCTATCTCGCGGAGTCGATCAACAAAGATATCGAAGAGTGCAACGCCATTATCGAGCAGTTTATCGACTACCTGCGCACCGGGCAGGAGATGCCGCTGGAGCTGGCGGATCTGAATGCGGTGCTGGGGGAAGTGATCGCTGCGGAGAGCGGCTATGAGCGGGAGATCGCCACCGCCCTGCAGGCCGGCGAAATTCCGGTACGCATGCATCCTCTGTCTATCAAGCGCGCGCTGGCGAATATGGTGGTCAACGCGGCCCGCTATGGCAATGGCTGGATCAAGGTCAGCAGCGGCAGCGAAGCGAGCCGGGCCTGGTTCCAGGTTGAAGATGACGGACCGGGGATTAAACCTGAGCAGCGGGAGCACCTGTTTCAGCCGTTTGTGCGCGGCGACAGCGCCCGCAGCACCAGCGGAACCGGGCTGGGGTTGGCGATTGTTCAGCGTATTATCGACAATCACAACGGCCGGCTGGAGATTGGCTCCAGCGAACGCGGCGGGTTACTGATCCGCGCCTGGCTGCCGGTGCACCGGGTGCTGACGCCGATGAAACCGGCCAAAGAGAGCTGATCGCGCCCGCGGTTGGCTGGTCAAAACGTTGCGCAATAAAAAGCCGGGCAAGCCCGGCTTTTTCATCTCTGCGTCCGTTAGCGCTGCGGCCCTGCCGCCACCAGCGCGGCGCCCGCTGGCGTATCGGTATACTTCTCAAAGTTCTCAATAAACAGCTTCGCCAGCTGGTCGGCTTTTTCCTGCCACTGCTCCGGGGAACCATAGGTGCTGCGCGGATCGAGGATCTGGGTATCCACGCCCGGGAGCGCCGTCGGGATCTGCAGATTAAACATCGGCAGGGTAAAGGTCTCCGCGTTGTCCAGCGAGCCATTGAGGATGGCGTCGATGATGGCGCGGGTATCTTTAATCGAGATGCGCTTGCCGGTGCCGTTCCAGCCGGTATTGACCAGATAAGCCTGCGCGCCAGCCGCCTGCATACGTTTGACCAGCACTTCGGCGTACTGCGTCGGGTGCAGCGACAGGAAGGCGGCGCCGAAGCAGGCGGAGAAGGTTGGCGTGGGTTCGGTCACGCCGCGCTCGGTGCCGGCCAGTTTGGCGGTAAACCCGGACAGGAAATGGTACTGCGTCTGATCGGCGGTCAGGCGGGAGACCGGCGGCAGTACGCCGAACGCATCGGCCGTCAGGAAGATCACTTTGGTGGCGTGACCCGCTTTGGAGACCGGTTTGACGATATTATCGATATGGTCGATGGGGTAGGAGACGCGGGTGTTTTCGGTTTTTGAACCGTCATCGAAATCGATCGTGCCGTCGGCGCGCACCACCACGTTTTCCAGCAGGGCGTTGCGGCGGATGGCGTGATAGATATCCGGCTCGGCCGCTTCAGAGAGCTTGATGGTCTTGGCGTAGCAGCCCCCTTCGAAGTTAAACACCCCATCGTCATCCCAGCCATGTTCGTCATCGCCAATCAGGCGGCGTTTCGGATCGGTGGAAAGGGTGGTTTTGCCGGTGCCTGAGAGGCCGAAGAAAATGGCGACATCGCCTTTCTCGCCGACGTTGGCAGAACAGTGCATGGAGGCGATGCCCTTCAGCGGCAGCAGGTAGTTCATGATCGAGAACATCCCTTTCTTCATTTCGCCACCGTACCAGGTGCCGCCGATCAGCTGAATGCGCTCGGTGAGGTTGAAAGCGATGAAGTTTTCCGAGTTCAGGCCCTGCTCTTTCCACTGCGGGTTGGTGCACTTCGCACCGTTCATCACGATGAAGTCGGGCGCGAATTCCGCCAGCTCTTCGTCGCTCGGGCGAATGAACATGTTCTTCACGAAGTGCGCCTGCCAGGCCACTTCGGTAATGAAACGTACGCTGAGACGGGTATCGGCGTTAGCGCCGCAGAAGGCGTCGACGATAAACAGGCGTTTACCGGACAGCTGCTGTGTCACCAGCCCTTTCAGATGCTGCCAGGTTTCCTGCGAAAGCGGCTTGTTGTCGTTTTTACCCTTGCCTTTATCAGACCACCAGACGGTATCGCGGGTGGTGTCGTCGCGCACGAGGTACTTATCTTTCGGAGAACGACCGGTAAAAATGCCCGTGTCGACGGCGATAGCACCCAGACTGGTTAATACGCCACGTTCGTAGCCTTCCAGGTTGGGGTCGAGCTCTTCCTGAAACAACATGTCGTAGCTGGGGTTGTGGACGATATCCTGAACGTCATTGATACCATAAGCCTTGAGATCCTGCGGGGTTAAACCATGATTAACGCGCATGTCACTGCTCCTTAGCCAAGATGTACTGCTGTAAATTGTAGGGTTTCTTACCGGGTATTGACCGCGACCAGGCTCATAGATTTACGTATCTCGACATTCCGCAGAATGACGAAAAAAACGGTGACTCCTGTCACGAAGTGAAGTGGATTATCTCAGGAAATGACCGGATGGTGGGGTTAGATGTTTCTCAATGGTTAAAAAGTAATTAAAAAAACTGCTGAAATGTGAATGTAATCGCTTTCCTGGAATAAAATTACGTAACTCTTTCAGCGAGAATCGATTCAACTCGTGAATAAATAAAAGTCAGGCACCGGCGACAAACCACATCGCCGCCCGGCGCCTGAAGAAGAAGTGAGGATTAATGGACCTGCGGGTCGGCCGGAGAGGCGTTGTTACGGATCTCGGCGATGTCCATGGCGTTGAAGATATAGTGGTTACCGCAGTAGTCGCAGTGCATATCAATCTCGCCTTCGTCGGCAAGGATGCTATCTATCTCTTCGTCCGGCAGCGTCTTCAGCGCGCCGGCGCAGCGTTCGCGGGAGCAGGTGCACTTGAACTCCACGCTCTGCGGATCGTAGACCGTGACTTCTTCTTCATGGTACAGACGCCACAGCACATCGTTCGCCGGCAGGGTGAACAGCTCTTCCGCCTTGATGGTCTCGGTGAGCGTCGCCAGGTGCTCAAAGTCGGCAGTCTGGGCATCCTGGGCCGGCATCACCTGCAGCAGCATCCCGCCCGCCATCGGCTGGCCTTCATGTTCGCCGGTGCGGATGATAAGGCGCGTCGGCAGCTGCTCTGAACGCTGGAAGTAATCTTCCAGGCAGGCGGCCAGCGTATCGCCTTCCAGACCGACCACGCCCTGATAGCGCTCACCCTCTTCCGGGGAGATGGTAATGACCAGATAACCGTTGCCGACCATCGCTTTCAGATCCGCATCGTCCGCAATCTCGCCCTGCACGCGCGCGACGCCGCGCAGCTGCTGCTGGTTATTGCCGTTGATCACCGCCAGCTGTAAAGGCCCATCGCCCTGCAGCTGCACGGTAATGTCGCCGGCAAACTTCAGGGTCGCAGTCAGCAGACTGGTGGCGACCAGCAGCTCCGCCAGCACCGTTTTCACCGGCTGGGGATAAGTGTGATTCGCCAGAATCTGTTCCAGGGTTTCCGACACCGTCACCAGCTCGCCGCGCACGGCATAGTTTTCAAACAGATAACGATGTAATTGATCGTGTTGAGTCATAATCATCTCTCTTTCTGGCGCGAGTTACTCACTCTCGCCGTGTTTAAATCTCATCAGGTCGCGGCGCTCTTTCTTGTCCGGACGTCTGTCAGGGTGCGGCATGGTCAGGGCGTTCATTTTGCGCGCCAGGGCCATTTTTTCACGCTTCTCGATACTCTCCGCCGTCTCTTCATACAGGGTGACGGCTTCGCTTGCCGGGCGGCGCTGCTCGGTGATACCGACGATGCGCACCGTCCGCTCGTCGTTGCCCTGACGCAGCGTCAGCATGGCGTCCAGTTCGACGATTTTCCCTGGTTTGCTGCGTTGTCCGTTGTAATGCACCTTGCCGCCTTCAATCATCTCCCGCGCCAGCGCGCGGGTCTTGTAAAAGCGGGCGGCCCAAAGCCATTTATCCAGTCTGACGGTTGCGGCAGGCTTCTCTTTCATCGCCTCTCCTTCGGGGTAAGCGAAGGGATCAGTCGTCGGTAATCATTCAGCCCCGGATGGCGCAGATACTGCTTTTCCGCCAGCCCGGAGTCGGGATTGGTAATGCCCAGGCAGTAGCGAATGCCAAACTCCCTCGCGGCATCCAAAATCGCCTCGCTGTCGTCGACAAACAGCGTTTTATGCGCCTCAAGGCCGGTTTCCTCCGCCACGGCGCGCCACAGACGCTGATCCTCTTTCGGATAACCAAATGTGTGGGTGGAAAGTAATAAATCAAGGTGCGCATCCAGGCCGGTGTGTTTGAGTTTCACCGCCAGATTGTGGGGATGGGCATTGGTCAACAGAATACGTCGCTTACCGCTGGCCTTGAGCGCATCAAGGAACGGCACGGTATCCTCACGCAGCGCGGCGCGCGGACCCTGTTCGCTGGTCATCGCACAAATATCCAAACCCAGGCGCTCGCTCCAGTAATCCAGACAGTACCAGTTTAGCGTATGCTGCACGGCATGATACTCCTGGTGCATGGCCTCTTTCGCCTGTTGCAGATTGAGGCCGCGGGCGGCCCCCCAGGTTTCCGGCACCAGCGTTTGCCAGAAATAGTTATCGAAAGCGAGATCCAGGAGCGTGCCGTCCATATCCAGCAGAACGGTATCGACCTCCTGCCAGGCGATATCAAAATGCATGATGACTCTCCAGCGAGCGGGAAATGGGCGACAGGGTATCACACCCTGCCGCCGGGGAAATTAATCTTGCGGGTCAGACGAGGGGAGCAGCACCGGGTTCAGGCAGCTTTCGTAATATTTCTGAATCTCTTCCATACGCTGGCGATGGCGTTGATAACGACGCAGCGCCTGCACGCCGTGGTAAGCCATGCATCCCACCATCGACAGCAGCAGCAGGGTGATGCCCAGATAGCGCCACAGGCCGCTGCGGTCGGGAATGCGGTGCAGGTTGATATGCTGGGTGCCGTTGGCGTCAGTAAACAGATTGGTGACGATCCCTTCGGCATGGAAGGGGGTATGCATCAGCATACCGGCCAGCCGCCGCAGTTCGCCCCACTGCTCATGCGCCGGGTAATCATACAGGCTTACCGCCGGCCACGGCTGATTGACCAGCACGCTGCCCTCGTCGCTGGCGATAAGGAAGCCGCCCGGGGCCGGGCTGTTGAGCGCCTGCGCCGCTCGCGAGGTTTCACGCATTACAAAGGGGGCGGTTGAGGTGGTCACCAGATTCTCCAGCGACTCGGCGCTGACTGGCCGCAGGAGCACGTTCACGCCATCCAGTTTCCCGGCGGACGCGCGCTTGATTAACGTCTCCCAGTTACGGGTATTGCCGAGATTAACCAGCGCGTTCTTCAGGCGCAGGCAATCATCGGCAGCCGAACAGAGATCGTTGGTTTTCTGAACGATATCGCCGAAATCATCCAGCAGCACCATGCCAGATTTTTGAATGGCGGAGCGCAGTGCCGGGCTGACGCGGGAGTCGTCGTCGGTTTCCGGGTGCAGCTGACGCTGGACGGACTCCATCAGGGCGGTCGCTTTGCTGACAATGTCAGACTCCGGCAGCGGCAGAGGAGGGGCATCGTTCCACACAATCTGCGAACAATCGAAAGGCAGGAACGGCGAATCCTCTTTGGCCGTCCAACTGCCCGGCGTGCGGATGTTGCACATCCCGGTACCGGTCAGGCGCAGCGTATCGCCAATGCGCACATGGGCCTTTTCCAGCTGGCTGACGGTCGTGGCTTCAATCGTCTGCGCCCCCTTCAGCCACGACAGGGTGAACTTAAACGGCATATTCAGCGGTACGCTGGCCCATAGCATGATCACCACCACAAGAGCGCCGGCGGCGATAATCGCGCTGCGCAGCCAGTACTGCAGCGGGAAATTTTTCACTTCATCATGAAGCGACAAGTAGCGTCCCTGACGGGCCACATGGCGGTTGAGATAGATATCAATATCGGTCTGCTGTCCGAGGTCCTGGGCGATCCAGGGCTGCCAGTGGCGCGGATAGATGAGATCGATAATGCCCAGCGAGATATTATTGATATGTTCCTGATCGTTTTCGCCGAACAGCCCCCAGCGCTTCGGGACGCCGCGCAGGCAGTGGATTTCGCGCAGCGCGGCGCGGCGCGGCGGGGCATAGATCCCCCACAGACCGGCGGCGAGCAGCAGCAAACCGGCGGCCACCAGCCACGGGGTAAAGACGGCTGGCCCAATCAGGCTGAAATAAAAGACCAGGAAAGAGGCGACGATCAGGATCGCTTCCCGCAGACCGTCCGGGCGATTCAGGGCGTGCTCTTCCGGGCTTTCCCGCCGGATCTGCCGCAGCTCTACCTGTTCGCTCTCTTCGCCGCGAATCGAGGCCTGGGTGGCCGAGGCGCGTTCCAGAGCGTAGCTTTGCGCTTCCTGACGATAGTCGCTCAGGGTATGACCGTTAAGGGTGATAACCAGCGGCAGGCTGTCGGTGGGGATCAGCTCGACGCTGTTTTCATCGTTGATATGCTGTTCCCAGAACGGCGGCAGATGTACCTCCACCGAATCGAGAAAATAGCGCCATTTATTCGGCGCGTCGGTGGTGATCCCGTAGCGGGTGATGGCTCGCGTCAACCCATAGACGGTATCGCTCTGTTCGTTTAGCGCCAGAGCGACGGGCGCGCTGGTGGCGCCGGACGCGGGCACCTGCTGGGCGCGGCTCAGTTCGGCAAGATACTTTTCGATGGCCTGGCGCTCATCGGCAGGGAGCGGCCGCGTGGTGGCATCGCTAAAGGCGTGCAGTAGGGGGAGCCGGCGGCGTCTGGCGTGCGTGCGATACCACCATCCAATGAGCAATACGCAGATTAGCAGAGCTGTAAGGAATATCAGAAAGGTGCCCATGCCCATCCCATCATAGTTATATTTTTCTTACGAAATCGTCGGTGAACGTGAAGACTAACGTCAAGCTGCAGTGTTAGCGGCGCACCTGCTTGCAGGGTAGTGAATATGTCATGCAGCAGTGTATAAGCTTACCAAAAACGTTAAAGCGCAGAAATCGGTAAATTCTCAAACAGAATTCAAGCTATTGACTTTTTTATCTTTATTACTTTCACCTTTGCAGGGAAAAGGTTACAACTCTGTAAATAAGTGGCGATTTGGATTGCCGAAAGCGTGTTGCGTATCGCACAATGACTGCTTAATCACAGCATAGACCGATGACAATGAGCAAATCATTACAAAAACCCACCATTCTCAATGTTGAAACTGTCGCCCGTTCGCGTCTCTTTAATGTCGAAAGCGTCGATCTGGAATTCAGCAACGGTGTGCGTCGCGTTTATGAACGTATGCGGCCTTCCACCCGCGAAGCGGTAATGATTGTGCCGATTGTGGATGATCATATTATTTTGATTCGCGAGTATGCCGTCGGGACGGAATCCTACGAGCTGGGCTTCTCCAAAGGGCTGATTGATCCGGGTGAAACCGTGGATGAAGCGGCCAATCGCGAGCTGAAAGAAGAGGTTGGCTTCGGCGCCAATAAGCTGACGTTCCTGAAGAAGCTCAGTATGGCTCCCTCTTACTTCTCCAGCAAAATGAACATCCTGGTGGCGGAAGAGCTCTATCCGGAGTCGCTGCCGGGCGATGAGCCCGAGCCGCTGCCGCAGGTGCGCTGGCCGCTGGCGCAGCTGATGTCGCTGCTGGATGAAGAAGATTTTAACGAGGCCCGCAACGTCAGCGCACTGTTTTTAGTGCGGGAATGGCTGCAGGCCCAGGGGAGACTCTGAACGAGCGTTCACGCTAAGCAGCAATAAAAAAGCGCCCGCAGGCGCTTTTTTTGTCAGAACAGCTCGTGGGTTTCACCGCCGCCGTCCGTCAGGGTGGTGCCCACCTCATGGACCGCCTGCTGCGTGGGCTGGGTACCCTCAATAAAGTATTCCGCCCGGCTGTTGCCCCCGTTCGCCAGCTGACCGGTGCTGCGATCGATATTCACCGTGACGATTCCCGGCGGCGGCGTTAACGGCTCTTCCGCAACGCCTTCCAGCACGCTCTTCATAAAGCTGTCCCAGGCCGGCTGGGCGCTTTTGGCGCCGCCTTCGTAGCCGGAGATCTGATCTTTAATCGCCCCTGACGCGGTGGTCCGGCCAAGATCGCGACGATGATCGTCAAAGCCGATCCAAACCGAGGTCACCACGCCCGGCCCGTAGCCTGAGAACCAGGCGTCCTTCGAGCTGTTGGTGGTTCCGGTTTTGCCGCCGATGTCATGCCGCTGCAGATCCCGTCCGGCGCGCCAGCCGGTTCCCATCCAGCCCGGTTCGCCAAAGATGTTGCTGTTCAGCGCGCTCTTGATCAGGAAGGCCAGCGGGGTATTGATCACATGCGGCGCGTATTCCTGGGCGCCGCTCTGCGCCACCAGTGACTGATTGGCCTGCTCCAGCTGCGGCTGCGGCGGCACGTTGCCATTCTGCGGTTCCGTCGAGGTGGCGACATCTTCCACATCTTTGTTTTCCAGCACATTGGATTTTGGCGTATCGCCGTAAATCACCGGTAAATCACACTGCGGGCAGGCGATTTTCGGGCGCTCTTCGAAGAGGACCCCGCCCTGATCATTCTCAATCTTACTGATAAAGAACGGGTTGACCAGGAAGCCGCCGTTGGCCATCACCGAATACCCGCGGGCGACCTGCAGAGGCGTAAAGGAGGCGGAGCCCAGCGCCAGCGATTCGGTGTGGACAATGTTTTGCGCCGGGAAACCAAAGCGCTGCAGGTACTCGGCGGCATAGTCAACGCCCATGGCGCGCATGGCGCGCACCATTACCACGTTTTTCGACTGCCCCAGGCCCTGGCGTAAACGAATCGGACCGGCATACTGCGGCGGCGAGTTTTTCGGCCGCCAGTCGGAGCCGGCCCCGGCGTCCCAGCGCGAGATTGGCACATCGTTGAGCATGCTGGCCAGAGTTAAGCCTTTATCCATCGCAGCGGTGTAGAGGAACGGCTTGATGTTGGAGCCGACCTGGCGCAGCGCCTGGGTGGCGCGGTTAAACTTGCTCTGGTTAAAGTCAAACCCACCGACAAGGGCAATAATCGCGCCGTTTTGCGGGTTAATGGAGACCAGCGCCGAGTTGACGTCCGGGACCTGCGACAGCCACCAGCTGTCACCCACTTTGCGAACCCAGATCTGCTGCCCGGCCTGCACGACGTCGTTGACTTTACGCGGAGTCGCTCCCTGCTGCGTATCGGAGATAAAGCGACGAGCCCAGCGCACGCCGTCCATCGTCAGTGAAACGGAGTCGCCGTTAGCCAACAGCGCGACGGCCTCCTGGGCAGTCGCGGAGGTGACCACCGCAGGAGAAAGCGGGCCTAAGCCAGGCTGGCGCTTCAGGACGTCGACGATCTTTTTCGCCTCCCACGGCGTTTCGCCGACCTTCCACAGCACGCTGGCCGGGCCGCGGTAGCCGTGACGCATATCGTAATCCAGCACGTTATTGCGGACCGCCTGCTGGGCCGCCTGCTGGTTTTTGCGGGTAATCGTGGTGTACACCCGGTAGCCATCTTCATAGGCCTGCTCGCCATAGCGATTCACCATCTCCTGGCGCACCATTTCGCTCAGATAAGGCGCTGAGAAGGCGATTTTCGGCGCGTGGTAGCTGGCGTCGATGGGTTCGCTGCGCGCTTCATCGTATTGCGCCTGGGTGATGTACCCCTCGCTCAGCATACGCGACAGCACCACGTTGCGACGGGCTGTGGCGCGATCCATCGAATAGAGCGGGTTAAAGGTGGACGGGGCTTTCGGCAGACCGGCAATCACCGCCATTTCGCTGAGGGTCAGCTGGTCGATAGGTTTGCCAAAATAGACCTGCGCCGCGGCGCCGACGCCATAGGCGCGGTAGCCGAGGTAAATCTTGTTCAGATACAGCTCAAGGATTTCATCTTTGTTCAGCAGTTGCTCGATGCGGATGGCCAGAAAGGCCTCTTTAATCTTACGCATCAACGTCTTCTCGGGGCTGAGGAAGAAGTTACGCGCTAACTGCTGGGTGATGGTGCTGGCGCCCTGCGAGGCGTGGCCTGAGAACATCGCCACGCTGGCGGCGCGGAAAATACCCACCGGATCGACGCCGTGATGCTCATAGAAACGACTGTCTTCGGTGGCGATAAACGCTTTCACCAGCTCGGGGGGAATTTGCTGCAACGTTACAGGGATACGGCGCTTTTCGCCGTACTGCGCAATAAGCTCACCGTCAGCGCTATAGACCTGCATCGGGATCTGCAAACGCACATCCTTCAGGGTTGCGACGTCGGGGAGTTGCGGCTCTATGTATTTGTAGAGGCCAAAAATCGAGCCTGCTCCCAGCAGTACGCAACAGACTGCAAGGATCAATAGATACTTTACGAACTTCACCGGTGTTTTCCCATTTAGTTTTATTTGGGCAGTTTATAAACAAACGCGCGGTAGTATAAAGGCAAGCCAGGTGCATTGATATAGCCGGACAGTTTTGCCGGATAAGGAGATCGTAAGCATGGCTTTCAGAAACTGGCGGATCGGAATGCATATCCAACAGGATAGCGTTGCCATTGTCGCGCTACTGCATGAGCGCTCACACTGGGCACTGCGCCGCTGGTGGCGCATTCCTCTGCCGCCAGGTCTGGTGCGGCAGGGGATGGTGGCGGACGTTAGCGCCCTCGGCTCACGGCTGGCCGCCTGGCGGCGGGAGCTACCGGCGCAGCATCAGATCAGTATCGCCTTTCCCGCGGCTCGCACGCTGCAAAAACGCCTGCCTTATCCCCAGTTTGCCCTGCGAGAGCGGGAACAGGCGACGTGGATAGCCAGCGCCATGACCCAACAGCTGGCGATGCCCGCCTCCTCTCTATGTATTGATTATGCGCCCACCTCGCGGGATGACGGCTGGCAGGTGACGGCGGCGCAGCGGCTGGATATCAATGTTCTGCGGGAGCTGGCAGGGCGGCTGCGGCTGCGGGTGGCGGCCATCGTACCGGATGCCAGCGCGCTCGGCGCCTTTTTCCCCTGGGTGACGGCAGCAGAGCAAGGCCTGGCGTGGCGGGATGAAAAGCACTGGCTATGGGCGACCCAGGAGGCCTGGGGCTGTGACGCCTGCGATGCGATAGGGTCCTTAAGCCAGCTGGCGGGGCAACTTCAGGTTCCTTTGCGCCTGTGCGCTGATGCGGGCGACGAGGGCAGTCGTTTTGATGTCTGGCAGGTGGTTCACCGCCGGCAGCCTCCGCTGCCAGCCGACGGCGATCGCTACGCCATTGCCCTTGGGCTGGCGCTGGGAGGTGGGCGCCATGACGTATGTCGTTAATCTTCTCCCCTGGCGTGACCTGCGTCGCCGCCAGCGCCTGCGCTACGCCCTGTTGTTAGCCACCGGTATCGTGCTGCTGGTGGGGACGACCCTACAGGCGGGACGAACAGCGGGTCTACAGCGCGACGCCCTGGCGAGGATCCACACGACAGCCGACGCAGCGTTGCTCGCCTCGCTCAAACAGCGCGAACAGGCGATGCGCGAGGCATGGCAGCAGCATCAACGCCAGCGCGAGCAGCGCCAGCGCAGATCGACGATCGCCGCCTGGCAACCCCGACTAATGGCGCTCGCGGCAGGCCTGCCCGCTCAGGCATGGCTGACGCGGCTGGAGTACCAGGGGGCGCGCCTGACGCTGGATGGTCTGGCCCTCAACCTGCAGGCGCTGGCCCGGGTGGAGGCTGCTCTGGCCAGCGTCGCGGGATTCGCGCCGGCTAAAGCCGGCGGAACGCAGCGCGACGCCGAGGGGCGCTGGCGGTTCAGTTTTACCCTGTCGGGAGCGCGCGCCGATGCGGATTAACACCCGGCGCACCCGGGCGGGGCTGTTGATCTTGCTCGCGATGGGGCTGATGGGGGGCGGCGTGGCGCTCTGGCGCGATACCCGCCCGCCGCTGGCGGCGCTGTCCCGCGATGGCGCTCTGCAAACGCAGTGGCGGCGGATCATGGCGCTGCGCATCCCCGCCGGTGAAAGTTCCGGGGAACGCATCGACAAGCAGCCGTTCTCGCCCATCGCCATTCCGCTCGCCGGCGCGAAGCTAATCGCCTGGCATCCGCAGGGGAGCGGCGGTGAGATGGCGCTGGCTCTCCCCTGGCCGACGGTACCCGCCCTGTTCTCATGGCTGGCGCGCTGCGGGATGAACCCGCGTTCGTTCTCGCTGGAGCGCGAGGGGCAGGCGCTGCGCATGCGGCTGCAGCTGGAGGCGGAAGATGGGCGGTAAATGCTGGATTTTGCTGTGGTTGCCGCTGTCGCTGCTGGCGGCCGGGCGCGATCCTTTCCTGCCGGTTGAAGATCCTTGCCGCACGGCGCAGCTGTCGCAATGGCGCTATGGCGGCGCGGCCGGCGATGGCGCAGGCTGGACGGGGTTTTTGCAGGACGGAAGCGGTATGTGGCGACGGGTACGCCTGGATGAGCAATTGCCTACGGGCTGGCGGGTGAGTCGGCTGACGGCCGGCGAGCTGGACATCGTCACGCCCCCGGGATGTGAACCTCCAGCGTGGCGCTGGCAACGTGAAGGAAAACAAGATGATGCGATGGATAAGCCTGCTGCTTCTGCTGCTACCGCTGGCGGTGGTCGCCGCGCGAAATGACAAGCCGGTTTCGCTGGTCGTTGACGACGCGCCAGTGGCCCAGGTGCTGCAAGCCCTGGCCGAAATGAACCATAAGAACCTCGTTGTCGCACCGGACGTCAGCGGCACGCTCTCCCTGCGCCTGCAGAAGGTCCCCTGGACCCAGGCGCTGCGGGCAGTGGCGGATAGCGCAGGTCTCTCTTTGCAACAGCAGGGGACGGTCATCTACGCGCATACGCAGGCCTGGCAAAAGGCCAATCTGGCGCAGCGCGAAGCTGAACAGGCGAAACGTCTGCAGAACCTGCCGCTGCTGGCGGAGAGCGTGACGCTGCACTATGCCGATGCCGAGGAGTTGGCTAAAAGCGGCGGTAAGTTGCTTAGCGCCCGGGGCAACCTGATGGCGGACAAGCGGACCAATCGGCTGCTGATCCGCGATGATGCGCGGCATCTGCCGGCGCTGAAGGCCTGGGCGCAGGAGATGGATCTGCCGGTCGGACAGGTGGAGCTGGCCGCCCATATCGTGTCGATGAGCGAAACCAGCCTGCGTGAACTGGGGGTGAAGTGGCGGCTGGCGGAGGCTGAAAGCACCCCGGGATCCGGGCACATCACCACCCTAAGCAGCGATGTGTCGGTCAACGATGCCAGCACCCGCGCAGGCTTTAACATCGGCAAAATTAACGGGCGCTTGCTTGAGCTGGAGCTTTCCGCGCTGGAGCGCAAGCAGCAGGTCGAGATTATCGCCAGTCCTCGTTTGCTCGCCTCCCATATGCAGCCCGCCAGCATCAAGCAGGGGAGCGAGATCCCCTATCAGGTCTCCAGCGGTGAAAGCGGCGCCACGTCGGTGGAGTTTAAAGAGGCGGTGCTGGGCATGGAGGTGACGCCGACGGTGCTGCAGCAGGGGAGAGTGCGGTTGAAGCTGCGAATAAGCGAGAACACGCCAGGCCAGGTGCTGAAGCAGGATAACGGCGAGGCGCTGGCCATTGATAAACAGGAGATCGAGACCCTGGTTGAAGTCCGCAGCGGCGAGACCCTGGCGTTGGGCGGCATCTTTTCGCAGAAAAACAAAACCGCCCGCGACAGCGTCCCGCTGCTTGGCGATATCCCGGTACTGGGGCGTCTGTTTCGCCGCGACGGGAAAGATAATGAACGCCGTGAACTGGTTGTCTTTATTACGCCACGGATTCTGGCAGTACGTTAAGCAGGTTTTTCATGCTAAACACGTTTCAGGTGTTTGACGTGAGGACGGATTTAGCATACAAGGGGTACCGATTTGAGAGTCGGGTACGACATCAATCCTCCCTTTATTGTCCGGCGATTTTATTCAGTTGCCAAACCAGCCGGAGTATTGAGATAATTTTTAGTCTGACTCTCGCTCTATTGCATATGAGGTTTCAGTTCATGCCCTGCGGCGCTGGGTGTCTGCGAAGCGGGTTTATCATTAACGAATAGTCTTAGTAGTACCGAAAAAATGGCAGAGAAACGCAATATCTTTCTGGTTGGGCCTATGGGTGCCGGCAAAAGCACTATTGGGCGCCAGTTAGCCCAACAGCTCAACATGGAATTTTACGATTCTGATCAAGAGATTGAGAAACGCACTGGCGCTGATGTGGGCTGGGTCTTCGATGTTGAAGGCGAAGAAGGCTTCCGCGACCGTGAAGAAAAAATTATCAATGAGTTGACGGAAAAACAGGGGATTGTGCTGGCGACTGGCGGCGGCTCTGTAAAATCCCGTGAAACGCGTAACCGTCTCTCCGCCCGCGGCGTGGTGGTCTACCTGGAAACAACGATCGAGAAGCAGTTGGCCCGTACGCAGCGCGATAAAAAGCGTCCTTTGCTACAAGTCGATGCGCCGCCTCGTGAAGTACTGGAAGCGCTGGCTGACGAGCGTAATCCGCTGTATGAAGAGATCGCCGATGTGACTATCCGCACAGACGATCAGAGTGCGAAAGTCGTCGCGAACCAGATTATTCATATGCTGGAAAGCAACTGATTCTGGCTTAATAAAAGTGCGTCAGAGTAAAAGTCATTGAGGTGGATGTCGCGTTATGGAGAGGCTTACTGTTACCCTCGGGGAACGTAGTTACCCGATTACCATCGCGGCTGGTTTGTTTAACGATCCAGCTTCCTTCCTGCCACTCAAGTCGGGCGACCAGGCTATGCTGGTCACCAACGAAACGCTGGCGCCGCTTTATCTGGATACCGTCCGCTCTGCGCTGGAGCAGGCAGGGGTCAACGTTGACAGCGTGATCCTGCCCGACGGCGAGCAGTATAAAAGCCTGGCGGTGATGGATACCGTATTTACCGCGCTGTTACAAAAACCCCATGGCCGCGACACCACGCTGGTGGCGCTCGGCGGCGGTGTTATCGGTGATTTAACCGGTTTCGCCGCGGCAAGCTATCAGCGCGGCGTGCGTTTTATCCAGGTCCCTACCACCTTGCTGTCGCAGGTCGACTCGTCGGTCGGCGGCAAAACCGCAGTGAACCACCCTCTCGGCAAAAACATGATTGGCGCCTTCTGGCAGCCGGTTTCCGTGGTGGTTGATCTTAACTGTCTGAAGACGCTTCCGAAGCGCGAACTCGCTTCCGGACTGGCTGAGGTCATCAAGTATGGGGTGATCCTCGACGGCGCATTCTTCAGCTGGCTGGAAAACAACATTGATGCCCTGCTGGCGCTGGATGAAAAGGCCATGGCGTACTGCATTCGCCGTTGCTGTGAGCTGAAAGCGGAAGTTGTGGCTGCCGACGAGCGTGAAACCGGGTTACGTGCTTTACTCAATCTTGGACATACCTTCGGCCATGCTATCGAGGCGGAAATGGGCTACGGTAACTGGCTGCACGGCGAAGCGGTGGCGGCAGGTATGGTGATGGCGGCGCATACGTCCGAGCGGCTGGGGCAGTTCCGCGCGCAGGATACTCAGCGCCTTATCGATCTGCTCAAGCGTGCAGGCTTACCGGTACGCGGCCCGCAGGAAATGAGTGCGCAGGCGTATTTGCCCCATATGATGCGCGATAAGAAAGTACTGGCTGGCGAAATGCGGCTGGTGCTCCCGCTCGCAATAGGAAGCAGCGAGCTGCGCGGCGGAGTGCCGCATGATGTGGTTCTTGGCGCGATTGCTGATACTCAGCAGGCGCAACAATAAGAAGGTCTGGCCGCGTTCGCGCGGCGTTATCATTTCGGGTGATGTGCAATAATCGTGAGCATAAGCCTTTTAGTGGGGTGTTAAATGGATGATTTCAAACCAGAAGACGATATGAAAGCCGATCGCAACGATCGTCGTGCTGGTCGTTCCCGTCAGTCTTCCGAGCGTGATGCCGATCCGCAGATCAATTTTGACGATGTCGATCTTGATGCCGATGAAGGCCGTCCGACGCGCGCCGGCAAGGCCCGTCGTGAGCGTGAAGAGGAAGAGTTCGAAGAAGAACTGGATGCGGAAGATGAGGAGATGCTCGAAGAGCAGCCTGTAGAGCGTCGTCCGCGTAAGCGTAAAAAAGCGCCGGCGAAACCCGCTTCCCGCCAGTACATCATGATGGGCGTGGGGATTCTGGTGCTGTTGCTGTTAATCGTAGGTATCGGTTCCGCGCTGAAATCGCCATCTTCGTCCAGCCAGCAGACCGCTTCCGGCGAGAAGAGCATTAATCTGTCTGACGACCAGTCCGCCAGCACGCCAGCTGCCGGCCAGGATCAGACAGCCGCCAATACCACCACACAGCAGGACGTCACGGTACCGCCTATTGCCGCGAACCCGACCCAGGGCCAGGCAGCGGCAGAGCCGCAGGGCCAGCAGCGTGTTGAAGTTCAGGGCGATCTGAATAACGCGCTGACCCAGCAGCAGGGCCAGCTGGACGGCGCCGTAGCTAACTCGACGCTGCCAACTGAACCGGCAACCGTCGCGCCGATCCGTAATGGCGCCAGTGGCGCCGCGGCGCCGCGCCAGACGACCGAACGTCAGACGGCGGCAACGCCGCGTCCGGCGGAGCGTAAGCACACCGTCATCGAAGCGAAGCCGCAGCCGAAACCACAGGCGGTGGCGAAAGCGCCGGTAGAAACGAAACCGGTCCAGCCGAAGCATGTTGAAAGCGCGGCCACTACCGCTCCGGCGAAAACGACCGTCAGCGAAAGTAAACCGGCAGCCACCGCGCAGAGCAAACCAGCCACGACCGCGACGACCGCAGCGACAGCCGCAACGGCAGCCGCGGCAGCGCCGGCGGCGAAGAGCGGTAAAACGGCAGGTGACGTCAGCTCGATGAAATCTGCGCCGTCGGGTAACTATACCCTGCAGCTCAGCAGCTCCTCTAACTATGAAAACCTGAATAACTGGGCGAAGAAAGAGAAGCTGGACAGATATGTTGTCTATGAAACGTCGCGTAACGGCCAACCGTGGTACGTGCTGGTGAGCGGTATCTATTCATCGAAAGATGAAGCGAAACGCGCGGTCACCTCGCTGCCGCCGGACGTGCAGGCGAAAAATCCATGGGCAAAACCACTGCATCAGGTTCAGGCTGATCTGAAATAATGCCGTGGGGTAGTCTTAAGCGCAGGATGCTGTCGGAGCTTTCTCCACAGCCGGAGAATGTGTAATTAGTTAGGCAGCATGAAAAAGAATCGCGCTTTTCTAAAGTGGGCAGGGGGGAAGTACCCCCTGCTTGACGATATTAAAAAGCATTTGCCGGAAGGTGAGTGCTTAATCGAGCCCTTTGTGGGCGCCGGGTCGGTATTTCTCAATACCGACTTTTCTCGTTATATCCTCGCGGATATCAACAGTGATTTAATCGGCCTGTACAACATCGTCAAATTGCGCACCGACGAGTATGTCGCTGCCGCCCGCGAGATGTTTACCCCGGAAAACAACGTCGCTGAGCGCTACTACCAGTACCGTGATGAATTCAACCAGAGCCAGGATCCGCTGCGTCGCGCGGTGCTGTTCCTGTATCTGAACCGTCACGGCTACAACGGCCTGTGTCGCTACAATTTGCGCGGCGAATTCAATGTGCCGTTTGGCCGCTATAAGAAGCCCTATTTCCCCGAGGCTGAGCTCTATCATTTTGCCGACAAGGCGCAAAACGCTGAGTTTTACTGCGAATCTTATGAAGAGTGCATGCAGCGTGCGGATAGCCGCACGGTGGTGTATTGCGATCCGCCCTATGCGCCGTTGACGGCGACGGCGAACTTTACCGCCTACCACACCAACAGTTTCAACCTGGAGCAACAGGTGCTGCTGGCGCAAAAGGCGGAATCGCTGATGAAGAAACGGATCCCGGTGCTGATTTCCAACCACCGCACGCCGTTGACGCAGGAGTGGTATAAAAACGCGGCAGAAACGCATATTGTGAAGGTTCGGCGCAGCATCAGCAGCAACGGTGGTACGCGTAAAAAGGTGGACGAGCTCTTAGCGCTCTACCGTCCGCCTAAGACCAAATAAATTTCAAGGAGATGCGGATGAAGCAGTATTTGATTGCCCCTTCGATTCTGTCGGCTGATTTTGCCCGTCTGGGTGAGGATACCGCGAAGGCGCTGGCGGCGGGTGCGGATGTCGTGCACTTCGACGTCATGGACAACCACTACGTGCCGAACCTGACGATTGGCCCGATGGTGCTGAAGTCGCTGCGTAACTACGGTATTACCGCGCCGATCGACGTCCACCTGATGGTGAAGCCGGTCGACCGCATCATTCCTGATTTTGCCGAAGCTGGCGCCAGCATCATCACCTTCCACCCGGAAGCCTCCGAACACGTCGACCGCAGCCTGCAGCTTATCAAAGAGCACGGCTGCAAAGCGGGCCTGGTGTTTAACCCCGCGACGCCGCTGAGCTATCTCGATTACGTGATGGATAAGCTGGACGTGATCCTGCTGATGTCGGTTAACCCGGGCTTTGGCGGCCAGTCCTTTATTCCGCAGACGCTGGATAAACTGCGTGAAGTGCGCCAGCGCATCGATGCGTCCGGCTACGACATTCGCCTGGAAGTGGATGGCGGAGTGAAAGCGAGCAATATCGGCGAAATCGCCGCGGCGGGTGCGGATATGTTCGTTGCCGGTTCGGCGATCTTCGGCCAGCCGGACTACAAGAAAGTCATTGATCACATGCGTAATGAATTAGCGAAGGTAAGTCATGGATAAATTACAGGCGATCCGCGGCATCGCGTTTGATCTCGACGGCACGCTGGTGGACAGCGCGCCGGGTCTGACCGCCGCCGTTGATAACGCCCTCTACGCCCTGGAGCTGCCGGTGGCGGGAGAAGAACGCGTCGTGACCTGGATCGGCAACGGCGCCGATGTTCTGATGGAGCGGGCGCTGACCTGGGCTCGTCAGGAGCGTGCAACGTTACGTGCGGCGATGGGCAAGCCTTCCGTCGACGATCATGATATTCCGCAAGACGAACAGCTGCGCATTTTGCGTAAATTGTTTGACCGCTATTACGCCGAAGCGGCGGAAGAGGGCAGTTTCCTGTTTCCGGCAGTGGCCGATACGCTCGGCGCGCTGCAGGCCAAAGGCCTGCCGCTGGCGCTGGTGACCAATAAGCCGACGCCGTTCGTCGCCCCGCTGCTGGACGCGCTCGATATTGCGAAATATTTTACCGTGGTGATCGGCGGCGATGACGTACAGAACAAAAAGCCGCATCCGGAACCGCTGCTGCTGGTGGCGCAAAAGCTCGGCCTGACGCCGGAGGCGCTGCTGTTCGTCGGCGATTCCCGTAATGATATTCAGGCGGCCAAAGCGGCAGGCTGCTGCTCTGTTGGCCTGACCTACGGCTATAACTATGGCGAACCGCTTGCGTTGAGCGAGCCGGACTATCTCTTCGACCAGTTTAATGAACTCTTACCCGCTCTCGGGTTACCGCACAGTGAAACTCAGGAATTGAAACATGACTAAGCCCATCGTTTTTAGTGGCGCACAGCCCTCAGGTGAACTGACCATTGGCAACTACATGGGTGCGCTGCGTCAGTGGGTAAACATGCAGGACGATTACCACTGCATCTATTGCATCGTGGACCAGCACGCCATCACCGTGCGCCAGGATCCGCAGCAGCTGCGTAAGGCGACGCTGGACACCCTTGCGCTGTATCTGGCCTGCGGCATCGACCCGCAGAAAAGCACTATTTTCGTTCAGTCTCACGTGCCGGAACATGCCCAGTTAGGCTGGGCGCTGAACTGCTACACCTATTTCGGCGAACTGAGCCGCATGACCCAGTTTAAAGACAAGTCCGCGCGCTACGCGGAGAACATCAACGCCGGTCTGTTTGATTATCCGGTACTGATGGCCGCTGACATTCTGCTGTACCAGACCAACCAGGTTCCGGTGGGCGAAGATCAGAAACAGCACCTTGAACTGAGCCGCGATATCGCCCAGCGTTTTAACGCCATCTACGGCGATATTTTTAAAGTGCCTGAGCCGTTTATCCCTAAATCCGGCGCGCGCGTGATGTCGCTGCTGGAGCCGACGAAAAAGATGTCCAAGTCCGACGACAACCGCAACAACGTCATCGGCCTGCTGGAAGACCCGAAATCGGTGGTCAAGAAGATCAAACGTGCGGTCACCGACTCCGACGAGCCGCCGGTGGTGCGCTACGACCTGAAAGAGAAAGCGGGCGTCTCCAACCTGCTGGATATCCTCTCCGCGGTCACCGGGAAAACCATTCCTGAGCTGGAGCAGCATTTCGAAGGCAAAATGTATGGCCACCTGAAAGGCGAAGTCGCCGAAGCGGTATCGGGCATGCTGATTGACCTGCAGGAGCGCTATCACCGTTTCCGTAACGACGAAGCGTTTCTCAATCAGGTGATGAAGGACGGCGCAGAAAAGGCCAGCGCGCGCGCTTCTCAAACCCTGAAAGCGGTATACGAAGCGATTGGCTTTGTCGCCAAGCCGTAAGCGATGCAACAGCTAAAAAGGGCGGGATTATCCCGCCCTTTTTTATGCCTGTCGTTCACGCCGTCAGGCGAAGGTTAATGGTTCGAAAACCAGTTCAGTTTATCCCGCAGACCGACTACGCGGCCGACAATGATCAGCGCCGGGCTGGCCATCTGCTGCGCCAGAATATCCAGCTGTCCTAAGGTGCCGCTGACCACTTTTTGCGTCACGGCGGTGCCGTTCTCGACGATGGCGGCAGGCATATCTTCCGCCATGCCGTGGGCGATAAGCTTCTCGCGGATCGCCGGCGCCTGGTTCAGACCCATGTAGAACACCAGGGTCTGCTTCTCCACCGCCAGGTTCGCCCAGTCCAGCTCGCCGCCGGTTTTCAGATGGCCGGTGACCAGGCGGACGCCCTGGGCGAAATCGCGATGGGTCAACGGGATCCCCGAGTAGGCGGAGCAGCCGGAGGCGGCGGTGATGCCGGGCACAACCGAGAAGGGGATCCCCGCCTCGCAGAGGGTCTCCAGCTCCTCTCCGCCGCGGCCAAAGATAAAGGGATCGCCGCCTTTCAGCCGGACCACGCGTCTTCCTTTTTGCGCTTCGCGCAGCAGGATCTGGTTGATCTCCTCCTGCGGCACGCAGTGATAGCCTGAGCGCTTGCCGACGAACACCCGGTCGGCATCGCGGCGCACCAGATTCATAATGTCGTCGGAGACCAGCCGGTCATAGACCACCACGTCGGCCTGCTGGATCTGCTGCAGGCCCTTGAGCGTGAGCAGCCCGGCGTCACCAGGGCCGGCGCCAACCAGGACGACCTCGCCGCGATGCTCTAACGGCTCGGTCAGCAGCTGCTCGGTGGTATCCGCCACCGCCTGCCGATCGTCATTGGCCAGCGACTGCGCCAGCCGGTCGTTAACGAACAGCTTCTCCCAGAAGCGGCGGCGTTCGCCTACGGTGGCAAACTGCTGCTTCACGCGCGCGCGCAGATGGCCGGCGTAGCGGGCCAGCTGGCCAAGATGCAGGGGTAAGACTGACTCCAGCTTCTCGCGCAACAGGCGCGCCAGCACCGGGGATGTCCCGCCCGAGGAGACGGCGACCATCAGCGGCGAGCGGTCGATAATGGACGGCATGATAAAGCTGGCCTGGCGCGGGGCATCCACCACGTTACAGAAGATACGCCGCGCTTCGGCCGCGTCGCTGACCTGCTGGTTCACCGTCTCATTATCGGTAGCGGCGATGGCCAGCCAGCAGTTGTCCAGCAGCGAGGGGATAAACTCCCCCTGCACCAGGGTTAGCATCTGTGAATCGGCCCACACATGAAACTGCGGGGTAAAGTCGAGCGCATTGACCGTGACGTTTGCGCCAGCATCCAGCAGCAGACGGGCCTTGCGTTCGGCGACATCCCCGCCGCCAACCAGTAAACAATCACGCTGGCGCAACTGGCAGAATATGGGTAAGTGATCCACAGAATAACCTCATAAAAATAAGGGGTAGAAAATGAGTGGTCGTAGAATAGCAGCAAAGGTAATACAAAACATGCGACATATCCCGCACTCATGCGCTGTCGGTCAGAAGTGTTACTTATATCTCCCCCCGTGGCAGGGGGGAGGATGCGGGACTCACGCCTTAAGCTGAACGTGGCCGTCTTTTACCCGGGCGTCGAAACGGGCGATAGAATGGCTGGCATCTTCCATACACAGGCCGTCGCTCAGGCGGAAACGTTGTTTTTTCAGCGGGCTGGCAACCCACAGGGCGCCGTCATGCTCGGCGATAATGCCGCGAGACAGTACGCTGGCGTTAAAGAACGGATCGATGTTGCTGATGGCGAACACCCTGTCGTCATGATAGGGACGGAAGATCGCCACCTGCTGCTGACCGAGCAGGGCGCAGACGCCGGTGGCGGGCAGGATGTCGTCGATGTTGCAGATGTTTACCCACTGGCTCATGCTTTTTCCTCCACCAGAGTAACCGGGATGCGCTCATACGGCGTGGCCGGGCGATGCTGGTCACGTTCCGGCACCACCTGAACGTTCGGGTCGCGCTGGTCGCTGTTGATAAAGTGTTTGAAGCGGGTCTGCGCCGCCGGGTTATTGACGGTCTCGGTCCACTCGCAGGCGAAGGCGGCGCGCAGGCGAGCCAGCTCCTCTTCCAGATGGTCGTTCAGACCGAGCTTGTCATCGATGATGACGCTGCGCAGATAGTCGATCCCGCCTTCCATGTTGTCCAGCCACGGCGCAGTGCGGGTCAGCTTATCGGCGGTGCGGATGTAGAACATCATAAAGCGGTCGAGATACTTAATCAGCGTCTCGCGATCGAGGTCCGCGGCCAGCAGATCGGCGTGGCGCGGCTTCATCCCGCCGTTACCGCACACGTACAGGTTCCAGCCTTTCTCGGTGGCGATGATCCCGACGTCTTTGCCCTGGGCTTCCGCACATTCGCGGGTACAGCCGGAGACGCCGAACTTCATTTTGTGCGGCGTACGGATGCCTTTGTAGCGATTTTCCAGTTCGACGCCGAAGCCGACGCTGTCGCCGACCCCGTAGCGGCACCAGGTGCTGCCGACGCAGGTCTTCGCCATCCGCAGCGCTTTGGCGTAGGCGTGGCCGGTTTCGAAGCCCGCTTCAATCAGCTGCCGCCAGATCTCCGGCAGGTCGTCTTTCTGCGCGCCAAACAGGCCGATGCGCTGGGAACCGGTGATTTTGGTGTACAGATTGAATTCACGAGCGATACGGCCCACGGCGACCAGCCCTTCCGGCGTGATTTCGCCGCCCGCGGAGCGCGGAATGACCGAGTAGGTGCCATCTTTCTGGATATTGGCGAGGAAGTTGTCGTTCGTGTCCTGCAGCGGCGTATGCTGAGGCTTGAGGATGTACTCATTCCAGCAGGAGGCCAGCAGGGAGCCGACGGTCGGTTTACACACTTCACAGCCGTAGCCCTGGCCGTGTTTGGCCAGCAGTTCGTCGAAGGTTTTGATGCCTTCCACGCGGATCAGGTGGAACAGCTCCTGGCGGGAGTAAGCGAAGTGTTCGCACAGGTTGTTGTTGACCTCGATACCCTGTTTCGCCAGCTCGGCGTTGAGCACCTGGGTGACCAACGGGATACAGCCGCCGCAGCCGGTACCGGCCTTGGTTTCCGCTTTCAGCGCCGCGACGGTATGGCAGCCTTTATTGATGGCGGCGATCAGGTCGCCTTTGCTGACGTCGAAGCAGGAGCAGATTTGCGCGCTGTCCGGCAGTTTATCGACGCCGATCGACGGCTTGCCGCTGCCGGCGTGGGCCGGGAGGATCAGCGAATCCGGATTCTCCGGCAACTCGATGGCGTTCAGCACCAGCTGCAGCAGGTTGCCGTAGTCGCTGGTGTCGCCGACCAGCACCGCGCCGAGCAGGGTTTTGTTATCGGCGCTGACGATCAGACGCTTATACACTTCTTTGCTTTCGTCGAGATAGACGTAGCTGCGGGCGCCCGGCGTGCGGCCGTGGGCATCGCCGATACCGCCCACGTCTACACCCAGCAGCTTCAGTTTGGCGCTGAGGTCGGCGCCGGTGAAGCTGTTTTCACTGCCGAGGAGGTGGTCGACGGCCACCTGGGCCATTTTATAACCCGGCGCGACGAGGCCATACACGCGGTTGTTCCAGCTGGCGCATTCGCCGATGGCATAGATATCCGGGTCGGAGGTCTGGCAGCTATCGTTGACCATGATGCCGCCGCGCTGGGCAACCGCCAGTCCGCACTGGGTGGCCAGTTTATCGCGTGGGCGGATCCCGGTAGAGAAGACGATGAAATCGACCTGCAGCTCGCTACCGTCGGCGAAGTGCATGGTTTTGCGCGCCTCGGTGCCCTGCTGAACGATCTCTTTGGTGTTTTTGCTGGTGTGAACTTTCACGCCCATGCTTTCAATTTTGCGCCGCAGCTGCTCGCCGCCCATCTGGTCGAGCTGCTCGGCCATAAGCATCGGCGCGAATTCGATAACATGGGTTTCGACACCGAGGTTTTTCAGGGCGCCTGCGGCTTCCAGGCCGAGCAGGCCGCCGCCGACCACCGCGCCGCGTTTGCTGCGACGGGCGCAGGATTCAATGGCGTTAAGATCTTCAATGGTGCGATAGACGAAGCAATCCTGAGTTTCCGCGCCTTTAATCGGCGGGATCCAGGGGTATGAGCCGGTCGCCATAATCAGCTTGTCGTAGAACACCGTGCGCCCGGCGCTGGAGTGGATCACCTTCTCCTGGCGGTTGATGGTGATGGCCCGTTCGCCGACCAGCACCTTGACGCCGTGTTTCTCATAGAAACCTTCGCGGACCAGCGACAGCTCTTCTGCGGTATGGTGGGAGAAATAAGACGACAGGTGGACACGGTCGTAGGCGATACGCGGTTCTTCACAGAACACGGTAATGTCGAACTGTCCGGCAGGCGCCTTATCGAGAAGCTCTTCGATAAAGCGATGGCCAACCATGCCGTTACCGATAATAGCGATTCTGACTTTGCTCATTTTTGCCTCGATTTCTTTTCTATTACCGCCTACCTTAACGATTCAGCCATCAGGCTTATTGATGCAAATCAATGACAACTTCACCTACCACTTAATGGGTATATAATTGATTTGTCTGTAATTTTCTAAGTTGTGGAAAACGCTGGCTTTTCCTTTTTGCCGATTTTGTGTACAAGAATTGGGTAGGTCGCGATTGGGGTTGAGTAGAAAACAAGCCGTATTGAATAGAGAGGGTGATATGACAGCAGCGCCGCTTTGGTTGATTCAGAACGTACGCCTGGCAGACCGCGACGGCCTGTGGCAGATAGCGATAGATAAGGGCCGCTTTGGCGAGATCACACCGATGGGGGAGGCGCGGGACGAAAGCTACGAGGTGCTGAACGCTCGCGGCGGTCTGGCGATCCCGCCTTTTATTGAGCCGCATATCCATCTGGATACCACCCAGACGGCCGGTGAGCCGAACTGGAACCAGTCCGGCACCCTGTTCGAGGGGATTGAGCGCTGGGCGGAGCGGAAAGCGCTGCTCAGCCATGAGGACGTTAAAGCCCGGGCGTGGAAAACCCTCAAGTGGCAGATCGCCAATGGCGTGCAGTTTGTCCGTACCCATGTCGATGTCTCCGATCCAACGTTGACGGCGCTGAAGGCGATGCTGGAGGTCAAAAAGGAGGTGGCGCCATGGGTCGAGCTGCAGATTGTCGCTTTTCCGCAGGAGGGGATCCTCTCTTACCCCAACGGCGAGGCGCTGCTGGAAGAGGCCCTGAAGCTGGGGGCGGATGTTGTCGGGGCGATCCCGCACTTTGAGTTCACCCGTGAATATGGGGTGGAATCGCTGCATATCGCCTTTCGACTGGCGCAGAAATATGACCGCCCGCTGGATATTCACTGCGATGAAATTGACGATGAACAGTCGCGCTTTGTTGAAACCGTTGCCGCGCTGGCGCTGAAGGCGGGGATAGGGCCGCGGGTGACGGCCAGCCATACCACCGCCATGCACTCCTATAATGGCGCCTATACCTCGCGCCTGTTCCGCCTGCTAAAGCTCTCCGGCATCAACTTTGTCGCCAATCCGCTGGTCAATATTCATCTGCAGGGCCGGTTTGACGACTACCCGAAGCGACGGGGCATTACCCGGGTGAAGGAGCTGATGGCGGCGGGGATCAACGTTTGCTTTGGTCATGATGATGTCTTTGACCCGTGGTACCCGCTGGGGACCGGTAATATGCTGCAGGTCCTGCATATGGGGCTGCACGTTTGCCAGCTGATGGGCTACCAGCAGATTAACGACGGCCTGCAGCTTATCACTGACAACAGCGCCCGCACGTTTGGCCTGACCGATTACGGCATCGTCAGCGGCAACCCGGCTAACCTGATCATCCTCCCGGCGGAGAATGGCTTTGAGGCGGTACGCTGCCAGGTGCCGGTGCGCTGGTCAATTCGCCAGGGAAGGGTGATCGCGATTACCCAGCTGGCGCAAACCTGGATCCAGACCGACCGCGGTGGCGAGGCGCTCTCTTTTATGAGGAACAGCCCCCTTGCGGACGCAAAGGGGCCGAAGGCTTAGTGAGACGCCGCCTGCGCGTTGTTCTGGCGGTGACGGGAGACGAAGCCGAGGATAAAGCACATCACGAACACCACGGCGTAGAGGCCGTTAGCGGTGTGCAGCGCTGCCAGCGGACCGCTGGCAGCCACAATCGGGCCGGTGACCACGAAAGTCAGCATGGTGCCGATGGTGCCGCAGGTGAGGATAAAGTTCACCAGCTTTGGTGAAGCGACTTTAGTTTGCTGCGAACCGAGCGTAATGATCGAGGTGTAGATGGCGCTGGAGAAGAAGCCCAGGGTCAGAATAAACCACGGCATATGCTCCGGCGAACCATTGATAAACAGGTACATCAGCACCGTCGCGAGGCCGGCGAGGACGGTTAAGATGCGCTGCAGGTCGAAGAAGCGCAGGATAAAGCTGAATGACCACATGCCGATCATGTAGGACATCCAGAAATCGCTCACCAGTTTACCGGCATCGCCGAGGCTCATGCCCAGGCTCTTGGCATATTCCGGTACCCAGGAGATAAAGCCCAGCTGACCGAGGATGTAGCACAGCGCCGCGACGGAGAGGAACAGCACGCCGATGCCCCACTTCTCTTTCACCACCGGCTGGCTGTTTTCGCTCTGCGCTTTTTTGCCGAGCACCGGGAAGTCACAGCCGAATGTCAGGACGAAAATAGCGACATACACCAGACCGATACAGGCGTAGACCCAGTACCACTCGATGCTGCGCGCCAGCAGGACCGCGGCGACCATCGGAAAAATCATTCCCGCCATGCTAAAGAAGGAGTCGGTAAACAGCAGACGCGCCCCGCGCTGACGGCCTTCATACATATGGGTGATCAGGAAGGTCCCGATCGACATGGTGATCCCGCTGACCAGGCCGAGAACGAACATCGACGCGGAGAACAGCGCCAGGCTGTGGCTGAGCATCAGGCCGGCCACCGCCAGCACCATTAAAATAAAGCCAAAACGCAGCTGAGTTTTCAGCGGCACGATCTCCATCAGCCAGGCATTGAGGAAGATGGAGATCAGAATACCGGCGTTCAGGAAGGTAAAGGTGTTGCTCATACTGGAAACGGGCAGATGGAAATAATCCGCAATGTTACCCATCACCATCCCGGTGACGATCACCAACGCGCCGGTCAGGGCGTAGGAGAAGAAGCTGATCCATGTGAGCTTAATACGGTTGCTGTTAGTCATGACTGGCCTGTGAATAGAAAGGTAAAGCGCGTTGACGCTGCGCCGGGCGGACAGATTTTAGTCGTTCAGGTGATGTAATTAAATGTTTATTGTGAAATACGTTATCTTTTGCATGTTTTAATGTGACCTGCATCACGCTTTTTCGACGACAGGGAGAACGTTTGCGCGGTTACAATTATTACAGCTAAGTAAAATTTGGTAAAAGGCTGGCCCAGGATGCAAAGGCTCTTTAGAATCAAGGCACTCGCTTTTATTCTGCTCCGTTAAGGAATTTCCATGCTCAAATCAACACTGGCGGCGATGGCTGCCGTTTTCGCCATTTCAGCTTTCTCCCCGGCCATGGCGGCAAAGGGCGATCCGCATGTGCTGCTGACCACCTCGGCAGGTAACATTGAGCTTGAGTTAAACAGCCAGAAAGCCCCGATTTCCGTGGATAACTTCCTGAAGTACGTTAACAGCGGCTTCTACAACAACACCACTTTCCACCGCGTGATCCCGGGATTCATGGTGCAGGGCGGCGGCTTTAACGAGCAGATGCAGCAGAAACAGCCTAACCCGCCGATCAAGAATGAAGCAGACAACGGCCTGCGCAACACCCGCGGCACTATCGCGATGGCGCGTACCGCCGATCAGGATAGCGCCACCAGCCAGTTCTTCATCAACGTGGCGGATAACGCCTTCCTCGACCATGGCCAGCGCGACTTTGGCTATGCGGTGTTTGGCAAGGTAGTCAAAGGCATGGACGTTGCGGATAAGATCTCCCAGGTCCAGACTCATAACGTCGGCCCATACCAAAATGTGCCGACTAAACCGGTTGTTATCCTCTCTGCGAAAGTGCTGCCCTAATCCTCCCGCGGCGCGGTGGTTTATCGCCGCGCCCGGTTGCCTCCCGGCATAACCTGTAATTGCTGCTTATACTTGTGGCACACAGGGGACGATAAGGGGGGCGACGATGCGTCCACTCACCGATAAGCAAAAATCCCGGCTCTGGGAACAGACACGTAATAGCAATTTTCAGGCCAGCCGTCGCCTCGAAGGCGTATCGGTGCCGCTGGTTACGCTGACTGCCGAGGAGGCGCAGGCTCGCCTCGCGACGCTGCGGAGGGAGTATGAGCGATAAATTTGGCGATGAACGCGATCCTTACCTCTATCCGGCGCTGAACGTCCTGCGCAACCGACTCGGCATCCGCCAGGCTAAAACGCTGCAGCAGGCTGCCCTGGAGATGACGTCCCTGCGGGCGGCCACCCTGCCGCTGGGCCCGCGGGTGCGCGGCTTACCCTATCTGTGCGCTATTCATCATCAGCTGTATCAGGATCTGTTTGACTGGGCGGGTAGGCTGCGTGAAGTGAACCTCTACCTGGGCGATACGCCGTTCTGCCACTTTGCCCGCATCGAAGAGGAGGGGAATGCCCTGATGCAGGCTCTGGAGCAGGAGGATTATCTCTGCGGTCTGCCGCGGGATACCTTTATCGAACGCCTGAGCTGGTTCTATGGTGAAATTAATGTGCTGCACCCTTTTCGTCTCGGCAATGGCCTGACCCAGCGCATTTTCTTTGAACAGCTGGCGATACATGCCGGCTACCTTCTTGACTGGCGTGACGTCGATCCTGCCGCCTGGAGCACCGCCTGTCAGCAGGGCGCGATGGGCGATCCGGACCCGCTGGCGGCGATCTTTCGCAAAGTGGTAAGCGAAGCGCGGGAATCTGAGTAGAATAGCCCGGTTTGATTGTTCCGGAGCCGCTATGATCCTGCTTATCGATAACTATGACTCTTTCACCTGGAATCTGTATCAGTACTTTTGCGAACTGGGGGCGGAAGTGCTGGTCAGGCGCAACGATGCGTTGACGCTGGAGGAGATAGCGTCGCTGGCGCCGGAGAAGATAGTGATTTCGCCTGGTCCCTGTACGCCGGATGAAGCGGGGATTTCCCTCGCGGTAATCCGTCACTATGCAGGGAAAACGCCGCTGCTGGGCGTCTGCCTCGGGCATCAGGCGATAGCCCAGGCGTTTGGCGCGACCATTGTGCGGGCGGCGCAGGTGATGCATGGAAAAACCTCGCTTATCGAGCATAACGGCGAAGGGGTGTTTCAGGGGCTGAATAATCCTTTGACGGTGACCCGCTATCATTCGCTGGTGATTGACCCGCCGACGTTGCCGCCTGAGTTTATCGTCACCGCCCGCAGCGCCAGCGGTGAGATTATGGGGATCCGTCATCGCGACTGGGATCTCGAGGGCGTGCAGTTCCATCCGGAAAGCATCCTCAGCGAACAGGGCCATCAATTGCTGGCGAACTTTATTAAGCGGTGATTTCGGTTGCCATTGACTGATTTTTTATGCATATTTTGTGATTAGATTATCATAATCGCATCTGCATAACGAAGAGGGATGGGCAAGACATGGCAACTGAACAACCGGCAATCACCCGCGCCACATTCGATGAAGTTATTTTGCCAATTTATGCACCGGCAGAATTCATCCCGGTAAAGGGAAAAGGCAGCCGCGTCTGGGATCAGCAGGGCAAAGAGTATGTTGATTTCGCCGGCGGTATCGCGGTGACGGCGCTCGGCCATTGCCACCCGGCGCTGGTGGCGGCGCTCCACGAGCAGGGCGAAACGCTGTGGCATACCAGCAACGTCTTTACCAATGAGCCAGCGCTGCGCCTGGGACGTAAACTTGTCGATGCCACCTTCGCCGAGCGAGTGGTGTTTATGAACTCCGGTACCGAAGCCAATGAAACGGCCTTTAAGCTGGCGCGTCACTATGCGGTGACCCGCCATAGCCCGTACAAAACCAAAATCATCGCTTTCCATAATGCCTTTCATGGTCGCTCCCTGTTTACCGTCTCCGTCGGCGGGCAGCCGAAGTACTCCGATGGTTTCGGCCCGAAACCGGCGGATATTGTCCATGTTCCCTTCAACGACCTGCAGGCGGTAAAAGCGGTGATGGATGACCACACCTGCGCAGTGGTGGTGGAGCCGATTCAGGGCGAAGGCGGCGTGACGGCAGCGACGCCGGCGTTCCTGCAGGGGCTGCGCGAACTGTGCGATCAACACCAGGCGCTGTTAGTCTTTGATGAAGTGCAGTGCGGAATGGGGCGTACCGGATCGCTGTTTGCCTATATGCACTATGGCGTAACCCCAGATATTCTCACCAGCGCCAAAGCGCTGGGCGGCGGTTTCCCGGTCAGCGCCATGTTGACTACCCACGAGATCGCCAGCGCCTTCCATGCGGGTTCCCATGGCTCAACCTACGGCGGCAACCCGCTGGCCTGCGCGGTCGCCAACGCCGCTTTCGATCTGATCAATACCCCGGCGGTGCTGGATGGCGTGAACGCCAAACGCGAACTGTTCGTCAAACACCTGCAGCAGCTGGATGCCGAGTTTGATCTGTTCAGTGATATTCGCGGGATGGGCCTGCTGATTGGCGCCGAACTCAAGCCGCAGCACAAGGGCCGCGCGCGTGATTTCCTCTATGCCGCTGCGGAAGCCGGCGTCATGGTGCTTAACGCCGGGCCGGACGTGATGCGTTTTGTTCCCTCGCTGATCATCGAAGAGCAGGATATTGCCGAGGGGATGGCGCGCTTTGCCCAGGCCGTGGCAAAGGTGATTAACGGCTGATCTTCCGCAGCCAGATGCCGTGATGCGGCCGCTGACGCCATGCCACTGACGAAATGGTGTGCATGGTGTTCAGATGGCCCAGAATGCGTTGCAGATGCTGCTCCAGGGTGCTTAACGGACCGATCGGCACCTCGCTTTCCGGTGACTCCATAATATTGACATCCCCTGCGCTGCCGGGGCCATCGCTGTCCAGCCGCTGCTGACAGCGCTGCAGGGCAATCTCACAGGATTCGAGATAGCGCTGGGCAAGATCCGGGGTGAGCATCGTATGCTCCCGGGCCAAAGTGGTCATGGCGTTGATGTGTTCGACGATAAACTGGCTGTGCGTCACCCATAGCTTCATATCTTCCAGGTAGTGGGTATTAAACCCGGGCTCCTGCATCGCCTGATTCAGGGAGT
Source organism: Klebsiella sp. JB_Kp004 (assembly GCF_040065795.1). NCBI lineage: Bacteria > Pseudomonadati > Pseudomonadota > Gammaproteobacteria > Enterobacterales > Enterobacteriaceae > Klebsiella > Klebsiella sp. JB_Kp004. Next base: position 209,403 of record NZ_JBEAKW010000002.1, read on the forward strand.
TGTAGAGCGCGTTGTGCGCCTGATTGACGCGCATGCGCTGGTAGGCCAGCGCGGGCGCTTTGGGGTCGGGGCTGAGGATCAGGCGAATCGCCTGCTGGTCGGCCTCCAGCGCATCGTGGGCGTTTTTTTTCAGCAGGCCGCTCTGCCACTGCGGCCACAGCCAGACCATCCCGCCGAAGGCGATCAGGCAGCCGATCAGCGTATCGATCAGCCGGGCGATAATAAACTGTTCGCCGTTGAGCGTCAGCAGCTGCAGGGTATATACCGCCGTCACCGTAAACCCCACCATCGCCCAGCCATAGTGTTTGCGGATAATCAGATAGCTGAGCAGGGTGATCAGCAGCATCCCGCTCAGGGTATAGCTCTCCGGAACGTGAAAGTGCAAGGTCAGCCCGGCGATGATCAGGCCGGCGAGCGTCCCCGCCGCCCGGTGGACAATACGAACCCGCGTGGCGCCATAGCCGTTCTGTGTCACGAAGAGGACGGTCATCAGGATCCAGTAGGGCTTCGGCAAATGCAGGGCGTTGCCCATCAGGCTGGCGATGCTCAGCATCACACTGATGCGGGCGGCGTTGCGCAGCGCGGGCGACTTCAGCGACAGATAGTTCTTTAGCGCGGGAAACAGCGGTAAACGACGCTCTTTGTCAGCCATCAGATCCCGGGCATACAGCGGGCGCTGGGTATGCAGCACCCGGGCGATGCGGCTGAAGTGCCAGGCGCAGAAGTGGCCGACCGGGTTATCCGGATGCTGGCGGGCGATTTTTTCCAGGGCGCCGATCTGTTTATCCATCTGGAAACGCTGCGGAAAACGATGATAGAGCATGTCATCCGCCAGCACCCGCAGGCGGGCGGCGACGGTCTGCGCGTTCCAGCGGATCACCGCTTCGGCATGGCTGCGCTCAACCAGCTTTTGCACCTCTTCCGGCTGATGCAGGCTGACCGAAATATGCTCCTGTAGATCCAGCCCCATCTGGAACGCTCGCAGAAGACGTTTGTGGTCGTTACGTTGGTTGGCGGCCAGCATATGCATCTGCTGATAGCACTGGGTGATTAAATCGACCACCTTCTGCTGGCGGATGAGCAGCGGCGGCAGGGCGGTCGAGGGATCGGTATGCTGGGTCAACAGGCTATATTTGGCTTCGCAATAATTGGCCAGTTCCCGGTAGAGCAGACTGAGCGACTCCCGCAGCGGCTGTTCGCGCCACAGCCAGAACCAGAACCAGTTAAACACGCCGTACCATAGCGTGCCGAAGGCGTAGATCAACAGCGGCTCCCAGACGGGCATATTGCCCGCCAGGCTCAGGGTAAAGATGGCGGCGATCAGCGACGCGGGCAGCAGGCGCGCGTGCAGCGAACTGATTTCCGCGGTGACGCCGAGCAATAGCGCCAGGCCGCTGAGAATAAGCGGCAAAGGTATGGTCTGGGCGAGCAGCAGCTGCACCACCAGGCTGCATCCGGCAAACAGACAGCCGCCGATAATCAGACGCTTAAAAAAGCGCTTATGCGGAGTGTCGAGACCGGCGATGTTGCAGCAGGCGGGAACTAAGGAAAACAGGAGCCCCTGCTGGAGATGGCCGAGCAGAAGACCGATGGCCACAGGCAGACACAGCACCAGCGTTTGCCGCAGTGCATAGTTGACTTCCGGGTGGTAAATCAGCCTGCGCCACATGAGGGAAAAACAAAAACGGCGTACTGCAGGAGCAATACGCCGCTTAGCAACTTAACGGGTGCCGTAGACGACGATAGTTTTACCGTGGGCGGAAATCAGGTTCTGATCTTCCAGCATTTTCAAAATACGGCCAACGGTTTCACGAGAGCAGCCGACGATCTGACCAATTTCCTGACGGGTAATTTTAATTTGCATACCGTCCGGGTGGGTCATGGCATCGGGTTGCTTCGCCAGGTTCAGCAGCGTCTGGGCGATACGGCCCGTCACGTCGAGGAAGGCGAGGTTGCCCACTTTCTCAGACGTCACCTGCAGACGGCGAGCCATTTGCGAAGAGAGACGCATCAGAATGTCTGGGTTCACCTGGATCAGCTGACGGAATTTCTTATAAGAGATCTCGGCCACTTCACATGCGGTTTTCGCCCGTACCCAGGCGCTACGCTCCTGACCCTCTTCAAACAGGCCTAATTCACCGATGAAATCGCCCTGGTTGAGGTAGGAGAGGATCATCTCTTTACCTTCTTCATCCTTGATGAGTACAGCCACGGAGCCTTTAACGATGTAGTACAGCGTTTCTGCTTTCTCACCCTGGTGGATCAGCGTGCTCTTTGATGGGTACTTATGAATGTGGCAATGAGACAAGAACCATTCAAGGGTAGGGTCTGTTTGCGGTTTGCCAAGCACCATGCGCGGTTATCCTCTGTTATAAGCTATCTCCGGGCGCCGACACTACACGGCGTCCGGGCATGCAATCGTATTGTTTCCCTATACCTGGGAAGCTGGCTGATGATTTTTCGACAGCCTGTAATGTGAACTCCTCTGCATACATGCAGTACATCAATGTATTACTGTAGCATCCAGACTGTTTTAGCATAGCTTTCGCCGCATGTCTCCTGGTGTCTCGCTTCAGCATGACGCAGGTCGCCTTCCGTTGCGAGAATTGTTATGTGCGCGTAATCTGACAGGAATATTGCGATACTGGAGTTAAATTTTATGCAAGCGCGTGTGAAATGGGTTGAAGGGTTAACCTTTATCGGGGAGTCCGCGTCAGGACACCAGATTCTGATGGATGGCAACTCCGGAGATAAGGCGCCCAGCCCGATGGAGATGGTGCTGATGGCGGCGGGCGGTTGCAGTGCGATCGATGTGGTCTCCATTTTGCAAAAAGGTCGTCACGACGTGACCAACTGCGAAGTGAAGCTGACCTCTGAGCGTCGGGAAGAGGCGCCGCGCCTGTTCACGCATATTAATCTGCACTTTATCGTCACCGGTAAGGCGCTGAAAGATGCCGCAGTTTCCCGCGCGGTGGATCTGTCGGCAGAGAAATACTGCTCGGTGGCGCTGATGCTGGAAAAAGCGGTGAAGATCACCCACTCCTATGAAGTGATCGAGGCGTAGTCTTCGCCTGCTGATGTGAATTATCTCAACCCCGGCCTGGCCGGGGTTTTTTCTGTTAGCCGATCTTTCGGCCTTCCATCAGACGCTCGACCAGCGGCGCCATAATAAGCTCCATCGCCAGCCCCATTTTACCGCCCGGCACCACCAGGGTGTTCATGTGCGAAATAAACGAGCCCTGTAGCATCGCCAGCAGCCAGGGGAAGTCGATGTTCTGCAGGTTGCGGAAATGGATCACCACAAAGCTCTCGTCCAGAGAGGGGATCGCTTTCGCGGCAAACGGGTTGGAGGTGTCCACCGTCGGTACGCGCTGGAAGTTGATGTGGGTGCGGGAAAACTGCGGGGTGATGAAGTTGATGTAATCTTCCATCGATCGGACGACGGAGTCCATCACCGCCTCCCGGGAGTGGCCGCGTTCGCTGGTGTCGCGAATGAGTTTCTGGATCCATTCCAGGTTAACGATAGGCACGACCCCGACCAGCAGGTCGACATGGCTGGCGACATCATGCTGCGGCGTGACAACCCCGCCGTGCAGCCCCTCATAGAACAGCACGTCCGTCGGCTCCGGCAGCGGCTGCCATGGGGTGAAGGTTCCCGGCACCTGATTCCACGGCACGGCTTCGTCATAGGTGTGCAGGTATTTACGCGACTGGCCTTTGCCATGGCGGCCATAGTCGACAAAGGTCTGCTCCAGCAGGCCGAAGTCGTTCGCCTCCGGGCCAAAGTAGCTGATATGTTTGCCCTGATCCCGCGCTTTGCGGATCGCCATGTCCATTTCCGGGCGGGTGTAGCGATGAAAGCTGTCGCCTTCCACCTCCGCGGCGTGCAGATTTAGCTGCGCGAAGATTTTGCGAAAGGCGAGGCTGGTGGTGGTAGTGCCCGCGCCGCTGGAGCCCGTGACGGCGATCACCGGATGTTTGGCAGACATAACAACTCCCTGGTTAAACGATGTAGTGGCGTCGCCTTAGCCGTTAAACAGGGCGCGCGGCATAATATTGACCGTCTCATGCAGTTCCGACCACACGAGGACCGCCTCTCCGCGTTGCAGCTGCTGTTTTACATCGGCGACTTTATCGGCAAGTGAACGTTCATGTTCACCATAATCGGTGCCTTCACGTAACACAAAGCTTTCAATCAGGTTATCCAGCGTTTCGGGATCCAGATCCTGCCAGGGAATAATCATACGGGAACCTCCAGCCAGCGGTTTAACCAGTCGGGAATGCGTCTTTCCAGCCACATCTCCGGTTTACGCAGGGTGCCGCCGACGAAGCCGACGTGGCCGCCTTGTTCAGTCAATTGATACTCGACGTTCGCCGGCAGTTGCTCCTGCGGGGGAATGGAGTGGTGGTCCATAAACGGGTCGTCTTTCGCATGGATGATGAGCGTCGGCTTAGTGATATCGCTGAGCCGCGGCATAGCGCTGCATTGCCGGTAATAATCCAGCGCATCGGCGAAACCATGGATTTTGGCGGTGATCATGTCGTCAAATTCCCGGATGCGGCGCATCCCTTTGAGCTGGCGTAAATCGACGGGCAGCGAGCCAGGATACGCTTTCAGCTTACGTGAGGCGTTGGCTTTTAACAGATTGAGCAGATAGCGCTGATAAACTCGCGAGAAGCCCTTATCCATATGATAGCTGCAGGCTTCCAGCATGAAAGGCGCGGAAACGATCACCGCCGCATCCAGCGGGCAGCGGTCGCCTTCTTCTGCCAGCAGGCAGCCCAGCATGTTGCCGCCCAGCGAATAGCCGACGGCGGCGGTCGGCGCGGGGCCAAACTCGCGCTGCAGCCAGTGCAGAAACCAGGTGCCATCTTCCGTTTCGCCGGAGTGATAGATGCGGTGATTGCGGTTAGGTTCGCCGCTGCAGCCGCGAAAGTGCATGACCACGCCCAGCCAGCCGCGCTGCATCGCCGCGTGGATCAGACCATGGGCATACGGGCTGTGCAGACTCCCTTCCAGACCATGAAAGACGACGAGGCGCGGCTTGTGGCGCGCCTGGTGCGGGTCTTCGCTCCAGGCGAGATCGACAAAATCGCCGTCCGGCAGCTCAAGGCGCTGCCAGTGCGGGGTAAAGCGCAATTTACGGCGGATCAGCCGCGGCAGCATGGTTTGCAGATGACGATTGCCCACGCCGCGCATGGGATGGAACTCACGCGAATCGTTTTCGGGGGGCGTCATGTCTGTGGGGATGATTTCAACCATAGCACCAGAATAATTAATAAACGTGATGATGACTATACCGCGCAGGGCGCGCGGGAGTTAGCCAATATGTGGTCTTGTGGCCAATGACGCCCGGTGACACCGAAAAACAATCCATTGATGTCATTGATGGCCTGAGCATGGGAATGGCAGAAACCCATTCTGCCCGCGCCGTCGCAGGCAGAATGATGAGGCGGCGTTAGCCTTCCTGAAGCATGCGCTCCAGCTGCTCTTGTGCCTCCAGCCAGGCCATTTCGCACTCTTCCAGCCCGGATTTCGCGTTGGCCTGCTGCTGCAGGCATTCAGTCAGTTCCGCTTTCCGCGAGGCGTCGTAGAGTTCGCTGTCGCCAAGTTTCTCTTCCGCACTGGCCAGCTGCGCGTTGAGCTTGTCCATCTCTTTTTCCAGACGGGCGATCTCTTTGCGCAGCGGTTGGGTCTGGCTGCGCAGCTCCGCTTCCCGACGCTTCTGGTCTTTGCGCGCTTGCGCGCTGTTGCCGCTCTCTTTTGGCGCGTCGCCGCTCTGGGACTCCTGTTTTTGCGAGTCGCTGAGCCACTGCTGATAATCTTCCAGATCGCCGTCGAACGGTTCGACTTTGCCATCGTGGACAAGGTACAGATCGTCGGTGGTGGAGCGGATCAGGTGGCGATCGTGCGATACGACCACTAGCGCCCCTTCAAAGTCGATCAGCGCTTCGGTTAAGGCCTGACGCATATCGAGGTCGAGATGGTTGGTCGGTTCGTCGAGCAGCAGCAGGTTAGGGCGCTGCCAGACGATCAGGGCCAGCACCAGACGCGCCTTTTCTCCACCGGAGAAGCGGCGGGTCTCTTCGCTGACCTTATCCCCCTGGAAACCAAAGCCGCCAAGATAATCGCGCAGCTTCTGCTCCAGCTCCTGCGGCGCCAGGCGCGCCAGGTGCTGCAGCGGCGACTCATCGGCGCGCAGGAACTCCAGCTGATGCTGGGCGAAGTAGCCGAGCTTGATGCCTTTGGCGAGGCCGATCTCGCCGCTCACGGGCTGGAGTTCGCCAGCCAGCAGCTTAATCAGCGTCGATTTCCCTGCGCCGTTGCGGCCCAGCAGGCCGATACGCGACCCCGGCACCAGATTGAGCTTAATGGAGTCGAGGATAATACGCTCGCCATAGCCGGCGCTGACTTTCTCCATCTTCAGCAGCGGGTTTGGCAGGCTCTCCGGCTGGCGGAAGCTGAAGTGGAACGGGTTATCCACGTGCGCCGGGGCGATGAGTTCCATCCGCTCCAGCATTTTAATTCGGCTCTGCGCCTGCTTGGCTTTGGTGGCTTTGGCGCGGAAGCGATCGATATAGCTTTGCAGATGCGCGACACGCTGCTGCTGGCTTTCGTACATCGCCTGCTGCTGAGCGAGCCGGGTGGCGCGCTGCACTTCAAACGAGCTGTAGTTGCCGGTGTACTCAAACATCGTCTGCTGTTCGATATGGATAATTTTGTCGACGATAGGATCGAGGAAATCGCGATCGTGGGAGATCAGGATCAGCGTCCCCGTGTAGCCCTTCAGCCACTTCTCCAGCCAGATCACCGCATCAAGGTCGAGGTGGTTAGTCGGTTCATCGAGCAGCAGCAGATCGGAGCGGCAGATCAGCGCCTGCGCGAGGTTTAGACGCATACGCCAGCCGCCTGAAAAATCGCTGACCGGCCGCTCGAGCTGTTCATTGCTGAAACCCAGGCCGTGCAGCAGGCTGGCGGCGCGGGAGCGGATGGTCCAGGCGTCGATGGCGTCCAGCTTGCCGTGGACGGTGGCGATGGCATGGCCGTCGTTGCGCTCGTTAGCCTGCTGGAGCGCGGCTTCCAGCTGGCGATATTCGCGATCGCCGTCAATGACATAATCGATTGCCGGCTGCGGCAGAGCCGGGGTTTCCTGATTCACCCAGGCCAGCTGCCAGTTGCCGGGAAAGGTCATACTGCCGCCGTCAGCGCTTATCTCGTTTTTCAAAAGCGATAGCAGCGTCGATTTCCCGCAGCCGTTTTTCCCCACCAGACCGACCTTCTGGCCAGGGTTGATGGTAGCGGTGGCGTTGTCCAGCAGGACGCGAACGCCGCGACGAATTTGTAACGAGGAGAAAACAATCATAAGGCGCCGTATGTTCAGACTATGTTAATTTGTCATTATGATAATGTAGTGTGGAAGCGAATCGCTTCACCGGGCCGCCATGGTAGCCCAAAACGAAGACGATACACAAAGTCATTCTGGCTGTGTCAAAACGCCAGGGCTGTGCAGGCCGCCAGAAGACCTACGGGAGGGGAATGATGTCTCAGACAGCGAAAGTGTTGCTGCTGTATGCCCACCCAGAATCTCAGGATTCCGTGGCCAACCGGGTTTTATTACAACCGGCCTTACAGTTGCCAAACGTCACCGTGCACGATCTCTACGCGCACTATCCGGATTTTTTTATCGATATTGCTCACGAACAGGACCTGCTGCGCCAGCATGAGGTGATCGTTTTCCAGCATCCTTTATATACCTGGAGCTGTCCGGCGCTGCTCAAGGAGTGGCTGGATCGTGTCTTAAGCCGCGGCTTCGCCAGCGGCGCCGGAGGGAACGAACTGGCGGGAAAGTACTGGCGCAGCGTGATCACCACCGGCGAACCTGAGAGCGCCTACCGTCGCGATGCGAATCGCTATCCGATGAACGATATTTTACGTCCTTTTGAACTGACCGCCGGCATGTGCCGTATGCACTGGATGAGCCCCATTATCGTCTACTGGGCCCGGCGGCAACAGCCAGAGGAGCTACGCAGCCGCGCCCTGGCCTATCGGGACTGGCTGGCCAACCCCCTTGCCGCCGGAGGTGTCCATGGCGGGATTTGATTTGCTGCTGGCGGGGGTGCTGTTTTTGTTCGCGGCCGTTATCGCCGTCCCTCTGGCTTCAAGACTGGGAATTGGCGCGGTGCTGGGCTATCTGCTGGCCGGGATCGCCATTGGTCCGTGGGGGCTCGGGTTTATCAGCGATGTGGATGAAATTCTCCATTTCTCTGAACTCGGCGTGGTGTTTCTGATGTTTATCATCGGCCTGGAGCTCAATCCCGCCAAGCTATGGCGGCTGCGAAGCTCCATCTTCGGCGTTGGCGCGGCGCAGGTGATGCTCAGCGCGGCGATCCTCGGCGGTCTGTTGATGACGACAGGATTTTCATGGCAGGCGGCGGTGGTCGGCGGGATCGGCCTGGCGATGTCCTCTACCGCGATGGCACTGCAGCTGATGCGCGAGAAGGGAATGAGCCGCAGCGAATCAGGGCAGTTAGGCTTTTCGGTCCTGCTGTTTCAGGATCTGGCGGTGATCCCGGCGCTGGCGCTGGTGCCTCTGCTGGCGGGTTCCGCGGATGAGCATGTGAACTGGCTAACGGTCGGCATGAAGGTCCTGGCGTTTGCCGGGATGCTGATTGGCGGACGCTATTTACTGCGGCCGGTGTTCCGCTTTATCGCCAGCTCCGGGGTCAGGGAAGTGTTCACTGCCGCCACGCTGCTGCTGGTCCTTGGATCAGCCCTGTTTATGGAGGCGCTGGGGCTGTCGATGGCGCTGGGTACCTTTATCGCCGGCGTGCTGCTGGCGGAAAGTGAGTATCGCCATGAACTGGAGATCGCCATCGATCCGTTCAAGGGGCTGCTGCTTGGGTTGTTCTTTATCTCCGTCGGTATGGCGCTGAACCTTGGCGTGCTGTACACCCATCTGCTGTGGGTGGCGGTGAGCGTGGCGGTGCTGGTGGCGGTAAAAATGCTGGTGCTCTATCTGCTGGCCCGTCTCTATGGCCTGCGGAGTTCCGAGCGTATGCAGTTTGCGGGCGTATTAAGCCAGGGCGGCGAGTTCGCGTTTGTTCTCTTTTCGCTGCCCGCTTCTCAGCGGTTGTTCCAGCACGACCAGATGGCGCTGCTGCTGGTGGCCGTCACCTTGTCGATGATGACCACGCCGCTGCTGATGAAAGGGATCGATAAGATACTGTCGCGACGCCTGAATCCAGCAGAGGATACCGATGAGGCGCCGTGGGTAGAGGACGATAAACCGCAGGTGATTATTGTTGGCTTTGGCCGTTTCGGCCAGGTCATCGGTCGCCTGCTGATGGCCAATAAGATGCGTATTACGGTGCTGGAGCGAGACATCAGCGCGGTGAATCTGATGCGCAACTATGGCTATAAAGTCTATTTTGGCGACGCCACCCAGCTGGAACTGCTGCGCTCGGCGGGGGCGGAGGAGGCGCAGTCGATCGTCATTACCTGTAATGAGCCGGAAGACACCATGCGGCTGGTGGAGATGTGTCAACAACACTTTCCACATCTGCACATCCTGGCGCGCGCTCGCGGGCGCGTCGAGGCGCATGAGCTGCTGCAGGCCGGCGTGACGCAGTTTTCCCGTGAGACTTTCTCCAGCGCGCTGGAGCTGGGGCGTAAAGCGCTCATCACCCTCGGGATGCATCCTCACCAGGCTCAGCGCGCGCAGCTGCACTTCCGACGCCTCGATATGCGAATGCTGCGTGAGTTAATGCCGGTGCATACTGATACGGTACAGATATCACGCGTACGGGAAGCCCGGCGCGAACTGGAAGAGATTTTTCAGCGCGAAATGCAGAAAGAGAGCCGGCAGCTGGACGGCTGGGACGAGTTTGAATAAAGGTAAATCATATGGCAGTACGTAAACGTTTTATTGCCGGGGCGAAATGTCCGGCGTGCCAGGCGCAGGATTCACTGGCGATGTGGCGTGAAAATAATGTCGATGTTGTTGAATGCGTTAAGTGCGGTCATCAGATGCGTGAGGCGGATAAAGAGGCCCGTGAGCATGTACGCAAAGAGGAGCAGGTGATTGGCATTTTTCATCCCGACTAGCGTTATCCGTCGGCTTTTTTTAAGCTAAAGGGTACACGGCAGCAGAATTCCGCTACAATCTGCGCCACTATTCTTCCCATCTCAGGAGATATCATGAAAGTAGCAAAAGACCTGGTGGTCAGCCTGGCCTATCAGGTACGTACAGAAGACGGTGTGTTGGTTGATGAGTCTCCGGTAAGCGCGCCGCTGGATTACCTGCACGGTCACGGCTCCCTGATTTCCGGCCTGGAAAACGCGCTGGATGGCCACGAAGTGGGCGACAAATTTGACGTAGCCGTTGGCGCTAACGACGCTTACGGTCAGTATGACGAAAACCTGGTGCAGCGTGTACCGAAAGACGTCTTCATGGGCGTTGATGAACTGCAGGTTGGCATGCGCTTCCTGGCGGAAACCGATCAGGGTCCGGTACCCGTAGAGATTACTGAAGTTGAAGACGACCACGTTGTGGTTGATGGCAACCACATGCTGGCAGGCCAGAACCTGAAGTTCAATGTGGAAGTTGTCGCCATCCGCGAAGCGACCGCTGAAGAGCTGGAGCACGGTCACGTGCACGGCGCGCATGGTCATGATCACGACCACGATCATGGTCACGATGGCTGCTGCGGCGGTCACGGTCACGGTCACGACCACGATCATGGCCACGACCATGGTAAAGGCGGCTGCGGCGGCCACGGTGGCTGCGGTTGCCACTAATCTTCGCGCTTCGGCGCGAAGACAACAAAAAAGCGGGGAGACCCGCTTTTTTTACGCCTCAATAATGCGGCGGCGGCGTCTCTTCGGCCTGGGAGGCGATATGGGAGGGTTGGGTCGCCTTCAGCTTCTCGATCATCAGACGCATATGCTCGCGCATCTTCGCCATCTCAATCTCGTGGGCGGTCACGGTTTTATTGAGGTCTTCGATGGTGATTTCCTGAAACGCCAGCCGGCTTTCCAGCTCCGCAAGGCGCGTTTCTAATGTGCTATCGTGCATGGGTAACCTCTTTAGTCTGATCCTGCGGGCGGATTCTACTTAAGTTTCCCCCGGCGCGCAGCATCGCTGCGTCCTACAGGAAACTTATTCATACAAAAATAGTCCTAAAAGAGGCGATATTCAGGAACGTCCGTATGTAGATTTTAACGGCGACGTTCTATAGTACGTTTTTTGCTTTTTACGATAACCCTGGGGTGAGAGGCCCCGGCCCTGGAGAAATGGATGAAATCACTGTTTAAAGTAACGCTGCTGGCGACCACAATGGCCGTCGCCCTGAATGCACCGCTGACCTTTGCTGCAGATACCGCGGCGAAAGCAGCCCCGGCGGCTGAGAGTAAATCGGCATTTAAAAATGACGATCAGAAATCGGCCTATGCGCTGGGCGCGTCCCTGGGGCGTTACATGGAAAACTCCCTGAAAGAACAAGAAAAACTCGGCATTAAGCTGGATAAAGCCCAGCTGATCGCCGGCGTACAAGACGCGTTTGCCGATAAGAGCAAACTGTCCGACCAGGAGATCGAACAGACTCTGCAGGCCTTTGAAACGCGCGTGAAGACCGCGGCTCAGCAGAAAATGGAAAAAGACGCCACTGAGAACGAAACCAAAGGTAAAGCTTTCCGTGACAGCTTTGCCAAAGAGAAGGGCGTGAAAACGTCGAAAACTGGCCTGCTGTATAAAGTCGAGAAAGAAGGCACTGGCGATGCGCCGAAAGACAGCGACACCGTGGTGGTTAACTACAAAGGTACGCTGATCGACGGCAAAGAGTTTGATAACTCTTATACCCGCGGCGAGCCGCTCTCTTTCCGTCTCGACGGGGTGATCCCGGGCTGGACTGAAGGCCTGAAGAACATCAAGAAAGGCGGCAAAATCAAGCTGGTCATTCCGCCAGATCTGGCCTACGGCAAAACCGGCGTCCCGGGCATCCCGGCCAACTCTACGCTGGTCTTTGATGTAGAGCTGCTGGATATCAAACCGGCGCCGAAGGCAGATGCTCAGCCGGAAGCCGCTGGCGATGCGAAAGCCGCGGACGCGAAAGCTGACGCTAAGAAGTAATCGGGTTCAGGCCGCCGTCTCGTCAGAGGCGGCGGCTTTTTTATTGAGCGCAGATATAATTAAAACTGGAAAGATCCTCAGGCGCTGTATTACTTTAGATAGCTTAATAATGATGATGAGCCTGCCCTGACAATAACGACAGGCTCCTGAAAAGGAGTGCTTTTTTTCATGTCCAGGTCGCTTTTAACCAACGAAACCAGCGAGCTTGACCTGCTGGATCAACGTCCCTTTGACCAGACCGATTTCGATATTCTTAAATCTTATGAAGCGGTGGTGGACGGGTTGGCGATGCTCATCGGTTCGCACTGTGAAATCGTGCTGCATTCTTTGCAGGATCTGAAATGCTCTGCCATCCGTATCGCCAATGGTGAACATACCGGCCGCCAAATCGGTTCACCGATTACCGATCTTGCGCTGCGCATGCTGCACGATATGACGGGCGCCGATAGCAGCGTTTCCAAATGCTACTTTACCCGCGCCAAAAGCGGCGTCCTGATGAAGTCGGTGACGATTGCCATCCGCAACCGCGATCACCGGGTGATTGGTCTGCTGTGCATCAATATGAATCTGGATGTACCGTTTTCCCAGATCATGAGCACCTTTATTCCGCCAGAAACGCCCGAGGTTAACTCGCCGGTGAACTTTGCTTCCTCGGTTGACGATCTGGTCGCCCAGACTCTGGAATTCACCATCGAAGAGGTGAATGCCGATCGCAGCGTGTCCAACAATGCTAAAAACCGTCAAATCGTGCTGAATCTCTACGAGAAAGGGATCTTCGATATTAAAGACGCCATTAACCAGGTGGCCGATCGTCTGAACATCTCCAAGCACACCGTCTACCTCTATATTCGCCAGTTCAAAAGCGGCGATTTCCAGGGGCTGGATAAGTAATGCGTTTTGCCCTCACGGTGACCGGCCCTGCCTATGGCACGCAGCAGGCGAGCAGCGCCTGGCAATTTGCGCAGGCCGTGCTGCAGGAAGGCCATGAGCTGGCGTGCGTTTTTTTCTATCGCGAAGGCGTGCTTAACGCTAACCAGCTGACGGCGCCCGCCAGCGATGAGTTCGATCTGGTGCGCGGGTGGCAATCTCTCCACGATGAGCACGGCGTCGCGCTGCATATCTGCGTGGCGGCCGCCCTGCGTCGTGGCGTAACGGACGAGCGCGAAGCGCAACAGCTCGCTCTGCCTGGCCATAATCTGCAGCCGGGTTTTACGTTGAGCGGACTTGGCGCGCTGGCGGAAGCGGCGCTTACTTGCGATCGGATGGTACAGTTTTGATGAAACGTGTGGCTTTCGTTTTTTCCTCCGCGCCGCACGGCAGCGCCGCCGGCAGGGAAGGCCTCGACGCCTTATTAGCCACCTCCGCCCTCACCGACGAGATTGGCGTATTTTTCGTGGGCGACGGCGTGTTTCAGCTGTTGCCCGCCCAGCGGCCTGGCGCTGTGCTGGCCCGCGATTACATCGCCACTTTTAAACTGCTGTCGCTATATGATATCGACCAGTGTTGGCTGTGTGCGGAGTCGGCGCGAGAGCGCGGCCTGGACCCCGCGACCCCGTGGGTGGTGGATGTCGAATGCCTGGCGCCGGATGCCCTGCGCGCCCGTCTGCATGAATTTGATGTGATTTTGCGTTTCTGAGGCCCCCATGCTCCATACGCTCAGTGTTTCTCCCTGGCATGCCGATATCGCAGCAATGCTTCGCTTGATGGAGCAGGGTGACGATCTGTTACTGCTGTCTGATGGCGTCGCGGCGGCTATCGCCGGCGGTCGCTTCCTTGAGATCCTGCAATCCGCCCCCATAACCCTTTACGTGCTGCAAGACGACGTTGAGGCCCGCGGGCTAACTGGTCAAATTGCGGACAGTGTCGGCAGGGTTAGCTATACTGATTTCGTCAGACTCACAGTCAAACATGCCGGTCAGTTGGCCTGGTGATGGCGGGATCGTTGTATATTTCTTGACACCTTTTCGGCACCGCCCTAAAATTCTGCGTCCTCATAATATATGAGGCGATTTATTACGTGTTTACGAAGCAAAAGCTAAAACCAGGAGCTATTTAATGGCAACAATTAACCAGCTGGTACGCAAACCACGCGCGCGCAAAGTTGCAAAGAGCAACGTGCCAGCGCTGGAAGCCTGCCCGCAGAAACGTGGCGTATGTACTCGCGTATATACCACCACTCCTAAGAAACCGAACTCCGCACTGCGTAAAGTTTGCCGTGTGCGTCTGACTAACGGTTTCGAAGTCACCTCCTACATCGGTGGTGAAGGTCACAACCTGCAGGAGCACTCCGTGATCCTGATCCGTGGCGGTCGTGTTAAAGACCTTCCGGGTGTTCGTTACCACACCGTTCGTGGTGCGCTTGACTGCTCCGGCGTTAAAGACCGTAAGCAGGCTCGCTCCAAGTACGGCGTGAAGCGTCCTAAGGCTTAATGGTTCTCCGTTAAGTAAGGCCAAACTGATTTATCTTAATGTCATACTAAACTCTTAGAGTTTTGGACAATCCTGAATTAACAACGGAGTATTTCCATGCCACGTCGTCGCGTCATTGGTCAGCGTAAAATTCTGCCGGATCCGAAGTTCGGATCAGAACTGCTGGCTAAATTTGTCAATATCCTGATGGTAGATGGTAAAAAATCTACTGCAGAAACTATCGTATACAGCGCGCTGGAGACCCTGGCTCAGCGTTCTGGTAAATCTGAACTGGAAGCCTTCGAAGTTGCGCTCGAAAACGTGCGCCCGACTGTCGAAGTTAAGTCCCGCCGCGTAGGTGGTTCTACTTATCAGGTTCCAGTTGAAGTTCGTCCGGTCCGTCGTAATGCCCTGGCAATGCGTTGGATCGTTGAAGCTGCTCGTAAACGCGGTGATAAATCCATGGCTCTGCGCCTGGCGAACGAACTCACTGATGCTGCAGACAACAAAGGTACTGCAGTTAAGAAACGTGAAGACGTTCACCGTATGGCCGAAGCCAACAAGGCGTTCGCTCACTACCGTTGGTAATCCCTTCGGAGTCATAGTCACCAGGCGGGCGCTTCAGATGAGTCGCCCGCTCTGGATAACTTAACTGAACGCCTAAAGAAATAAACGAGGAATCAAATGGCTCGTACAACACCCATCGCACGCTACCGTAACATCGGTATCAGTGCGCACATCGACGCCGGTAAAACCACTACTACCGAACGTATTCTGTTCTACACCGGTGTAAACCACAAAATCGGTGAAGTTCATGACGGCGCCGCTACCATGGACTGGATGGAGCAGGAGCAGGAACGTGGTATCACCATCACTTCCGCTGCGACTACTGCATTCTGGTCTGGTATGGCTAAGCAGTATGAACCGCACCGTGTAAACATCATCGACACCCCGGGGCACGTTGACTTCACTATCGAAGTAGAACGTTCCATGCGTGTTCTTGATGGTGCGGTAATGGTTTACTGCGCAGTTGGTGGTGTTCAGCCGCAGTCTGAAACCGTATGGCGTCAGGCAAACAAATATAAAGTTCCGCGCATCGCGTTCGTTAACAAAATGGACCGCATGGGCGCTAACTTCCTGAAAGTTGTTGGTCAGATCAAAACCCGTCTGGGCGCGAACCCGGTTCCGCTGCAGCTGGCAATTGGTGCTGAAGAAGGTTTCACCGGCGTTGTTGACCTGGTGAAAATGAAAGCCATCAACTGGAACGATGCAGACCAGGGCGTAACCTTCGAATACGAAGATATCCCGGCTGACATGCAGGATCTGGCTGACGAATGGCACCAGAACCTGATCGAGTCCGCAGCTGAAGCTTCTGAAGAGCTGATGGAAAAATACCTGGGTGGTGAAGAACTGACTGAAGAAGAGATCAAAAAAGCTCTGCGTCAGCGCGTTCTGAACAACGAAATCATCCTGGTAACCTGTGGTTCTGCGTTCAAGAACAAAGGTGTTCAGGCGATGCTGGATGCGGTAATTGACTACCTGCCATCCCCTGTTGACGTTCCGGCGATCAACGGCATCCTGGACGACGGTAAAGATACTCCGGCTGAGCGTCACGCAAGCGACGACGAGCCGTTCTCTGCACTGGCGTTCAAAATCGCTACTGACCCGTTCGTGGGCAACCTGACCTTCTTCCGCGTGTACTCCGGTGTGGTTAACTCTGGTGATACCGTACTGAACTCCGTGAAAGCTGCACGTGAGCGTTTCGGTCGTATCGTACAGATGCATGCTAACAAACGTGAAGAGATCAAAGAAGTTCGCGCGGGCGACATCGCTGCTGCAATCGGTCTGAAAGACGTAACTACTGGTGACACCCTGTGTAACCCGGATGCGCCGATCATTCTGGAGCGTATGGAATTCCCTGAGCCGGTAATCTCCATCGCCGTTGAGCCGAAAACCAAAGCTGACCAGGAAAAAATGGGTCTGGCTCTGGGTCGTCTGGCTAAAGAAGACCCGTCTTTCCGCGTATGGACTGACGAAGAGTCTAACCAGACCATTATCGCCGGTATGGGTGAGCTGCACCTCGACATCATCGTTGACCGTATGAAGCGTGAATTCAACGTTGAAGCGAACGTCGGTAAACCTCAGGTTGCTTACCGTGAAGCAATTCGCGCGAAAGTTACCGATATCGAAGGTAAACACGCCAAGCAGTCTGGTGGTCGTGGTCAGTACGGTCACGTTGTGATCGACATGTACCCGCTGGAGCCGGGCTCTAACCCGAAAGGTTACGAGTTCATCAACGACATCAAAGGTGGTGTAATTCCTGGCGAATACATCCCGGCCGTTGATAAAGGCATCCAGGAACAGCTGAAAGCTGGTCCGCTGGCAGGTTACCCGGTAGTTGATATGGGTATCCGTCTGCACTTCGGTTCTTACCACGACGTTGACTCCTCTGAGCTGGCGTTTAAACTGGCTGCGTCTATTGCCTTTAAAGAAGGCTTTAAGAAAGCAAAACCAGTTCTGCTTGAGCCGATCATGAAGGTTGAAGTAGAAACTCCGGAAGAGAACACTGGTGACGTTATCGGTGACTTGAGCCGTCGTCGCGGTATGCTGCGCGGTCAGGAATCCGAAGTAACCGGCGTTAAGATCCACGCTGAAGTACCGCTGTCCGAAATGTTCGGTTATGCAACTCAGCTGCGTTCTCTGACCAAAGGTCGTGCATCATACACCATGGAATTCCTGAAGTATGATGATGCGCCGAACAACGTTGCTCAGGCCGTTATTGAAGCCCGTGGTAAATAATCCACAGGATTAAAACCTAAGTCCCGTGCTCTCTCCGAAGGGGAGAGCACTATAGTAAGGAATATAGCCGTGTCTAAAGAAAAATTTGAACGTACAAAACCGCACGTCAACGTTGGTACTATCGGCCACGTTGACCATGGTAAAACTACCCTGACTGCTGCCATCACTACCGTTCTGGCTAAAACCTACGGTGGTTCCGCTCGCGCATTCGACCAGATCGATAACGCGCCGGAAGAAAAAGCTCGTG